>JAEWJD010000402.1 GCA_023386765.1 Pseudomonadota bacterium
GATCAGCACCACGGCCAGCAGCAGCAAACCGATGAAGGGCAATGACGCCAGGATGATTGTCCAGATGCTGCGCCCTGTCATGGATTGCAGCACGAAGAGATTGAAGCCCAGCGGCGGGGTAAGCTGCGCAATCTCGATCACGATGATGATGTAGATGCCAAACCACAGCAGATCGATGCCGGCCGCCTGCACCATGGGCAGCACGACTGCGCTGCTGAGCACCAGGATCGAAATACCCTCCAGAAAACAGCCCAGCACCAGGAAGCACACCGTCAGCACCAGCAACAGCATCATGGGCGAGAGATCCATCGCCTGTACGCTGGAGGCCAGCACCTGCGGAACGCCGAGAAAGCCGACCGTGATGGACAGCACTGCCGCGCAGACCACGATGAAAGAGATCATGCACGAGATCTTCATCGCCGACAGCAGGCTATCCCCGAGGCTGCGCCAGCTCAGCCCGCCCGTGACGCCCGCCAGGACAAGCGCGCCCAGCACGCCAAAGGTGGCTGCCTCGGTCGGCGTGGCCACACCGCCGTAAATCGTGCCGATGACAGCCACGATCAACAGCACCACGGGGATGAGCCGGCGCGAGTTCCACAGTTTGGCAAGCAGCGGCATGGGCGGATCACGCGGCGGGACCTGATCGCGATGGATCATCGACCAGACCATCACGTAGCCCATGAACAGCGCCATCAACAGCAAGCCAGGCAAAATGCCGGCCATGAACAGCCGGGCCACCGACTGTTGCGCCGTGACGCCGTAGACGATCATGATGATGGACGGCGGGATCATGAGCCCCAACGTGCCGGAGCCCGCCAAGGTGCCGAGCATCATGCCCTCGGGATAGCCGCGTCGCTTCAGCTCCGGCAGCGCCATGCGCGCCACCGTCGCACACGTGACCGACGACGAGCCCGCCACGGCCGCCATCATGCCGCAGCCCAGCACATTGACATGCAACAGCCGGCCGGGCAGCCAATTCACCCAGGGCGCGAGGCCCTTGAACATATCCTCGGACAGCCGGGTCCGCGCCAGGATCTCGCCCATCCAGATGAACAGGGGCAAGGCCGTCATCGCCCAGGACCAGCTGCCATCCCAGACGGTCGATATCACCAATGTCCCGACCGGCGTATCCGTGAACAGCACCAGACCCAGAATGCTGATGGCCAGCAACGACAGCGATACCCACAATCCGCTGGCGAGCAGCAACAGCAAGGCGACCAGCATCACAAGACCGGCCAGCAAAGTTGTCGATTCACCCATTACGTTCTGCCTTTGGCTGCCGGTTCATTCACCCAGCACCGTATCTTCGTTGTGTTCGTAGCCGGCCTTGCGGCCGTGCACCACCTGCCAGGCAGCGTCCAGCAAGGCCACCGTCAGGATCAACAGGCCAGCGGCCATGCCGGCCTGCGGAATCCAGAAAGGAATCGCCAGCACGCCGGGGCTGATGTCGTTGAACGCATGTGACTCGTAGGCAAAGATCACGGCATACACCGACACGTAGCCCGTGAGCGCTGCGCCGACCAGGCAACTCCAGAGTTCAAGCGCCTTGCGAGCAGCGCCCTCAAGACGGCTGGCCAGCAGTTCGATACGGATATGTCCTCCCTGGCGGAAGGTGTAGGCCAACCCCAGGAACGTCGAAGCCGCCATGAAGAACCCCGAGATCTCGGTCGAGTCGACCGTCATGCCCAGCATGCGACCGGCTACCTGGAGCACGACAGCCAGCGCGATGGCTGCCAGAAAGCCGGCGGCCGCCAATCCGCTGGCCTTGTACAGGCCATTCAGCAAGGTCCGCATGGCTCAGCCCCCGGCCTTTTGCTTCATTTCCAGATAGGTGTCGAGCACTTTCTGCTGCTCGGGACTGGCCGTCTTGCGCCAGTCCTCAATCATGGCCACGCCCACTTCGGAGAACTTCTTCTGGATCGATTCGGGCGCCTCGGAGACCTCCATGCGATGCTGGCGCAAGGTGGCGATGGTGTCGTCGCTGGCCTTGCGGCTCATTTCGAACCCGCGCTTGCTGGCACGCTCGCCAGCCTCCAGCACAATTTTCTGCAAATCGTCGTCCAGGCGCTTGAAGGCGCGCTCATTGATGACGAGCATGTTCTTGTTGTGCAGCGTGCCGGTGTACATGAAGTACTTCACGTTATCCCAGGCCTGGGTGTCGATGCCGGTCTGCGCACTCGTGAAAAGCGAATCGATCAGGCCAGTGGCGAAGGCCTGGGGCACCTCGGCGAAAGGCAGGATGGTGGCCTGGAACCCCAGCATCTGGCCCATCTTCAGTGTGGGCTGCGAATAGATGCGCAGGCGCTTGCCCTTGAAGTCCTCTGGCGAGGCGAGCGGGGCCTTGCTGTACAGCCCCTGGCCGGGCCAGGCCACGTAGGTAATGGCGCGCATATTGTGACGCCCCAGGATTTTCTCCAAGTACGACTGCTGGGCCTGCATCAGCATCCAGGCCTCCTCGTAGTTGCCGGCAATGTTAGGCAGGCCATCCAGCGCGTAGACGGGATCTTCATTGCCATGGACCCCCAGCCGCACCTCCCCGGCCTGGATCTGGCCGGTCTGCACCGCCCGCTTGATGGCATCGTGCTTGATCAGCGTGTCATTGGGACGCAGATCAATCTTCAGCCGCCCACCGCCCTCCTTCTCGATCTCGCTGATGAACTGGCGGATGTTCTGGGTGAAGAAACTGTTTTCAGGGTAGCCGGACGCCATGGTCCAGGTGGTCTGGGCGTGGGCTGCCACAGCCGGTACCGCCAGGCTGATCGTGGCTATCCATTTCGCAATCGTTCGCATGATTAATTCCCCTATTTTTCGCCTTGTTCGGCGGCGGTCTCTGGGACCTTTGTGGAACAGCTCGATCGTGCATTGAAGCCTTGTAGATGCACGGACGTATTGCGGGCCTCGCTGCCCGGCCGGGCTCTGCTGCATGGCCGACCGTCAAGCGGGGTTGTCGCTGGCGCGACGTGCATGGCGTGGCAGCGCGATCGTGGCGACGCCCGGCTGGCGGCCGCCTTCCGAACCCGGCGCGCTCTCGGCCCTGCGGCTCGGCAAAGCAAGGAAAACAGGCCGTTCCCGGCGCCGCCCACCCTGCCTGGCAGAGGCACTCGGGCGACTCACAAGCACGTCGCCACGCAGACAAATTCTTGCGTTGATTCCACTGCGAAGCAAACAAGTAAAACTTGCCAAAAAAATCAATTTCTTGGTTTTCAAGATGGCGCACTCATCGCATGATCTCCTGCTGTGAGGCGCGTTCGGCCGGACTGTCCGCAACGCGTCACGACCACACCAACCCGAGTAAACGATGGGGGACACCATGCAAAGAAACGGGGGAAAGCTGCTCGTCGACAGCCTGGTCGCGCTAGGAGCGACCAAGAGCTTCGGCGTACCGGGAGAAAGCTACCTTGCGGTGCTCGATGCGCTGCATGACACCGCCGGCACCTTGGATTTCGTACTGTGCCGCAACGAGGGCGGGGCAGCCTTCATGGCAGCGGCTTATGGCAAGCTCACTCGCACGCCCGGCATCTGCTTCGTGACACGCGGCCCCGGCGCGACCAACGCATCGATCGGGGTGCACACGGCGCTGCAGGACAGCGCCCCCATGATTCTCTTCGTGGGCCAGGTGGGCACCGACATGAAAGGCCGCGAGGCCTTTCAGGAGGTCGACTATCGCGCGGCATTCGGCCCGCTGGCCAAATGGGCCGTCGAGATCGATCAGGTCGAACGCATCCCCGAGATCCTGTCACGCGCCTGGACCATGGCGGTCTCGGGCCGACCTGGACCGGTCGTGGTGGCACTGCCCGAAGACATGCTGACCACCCTCACAACCGCCGCGCCCCTGCGCGGCCCGGTCCAGGTGCATGAGCCTGCGCCGGCCGCCGCCGCCATGCAGGCCCTGCGCGCACATTTGCTCAAGGCGCAACGCCCGGTGATCCTGCTGGGCGGCTGCAACTGGGACGAGTCGGGAACCGGGCCCATCCAACGCTTTGCCGAGGCCAGCGACATCCCGGTGGTGGCCGTGTTCCGCTACCAGGACCAATTCGACAATCACTCGCCGGTGTTCTGCGGCGAGGCCGGGGTGGGCATGAGCCCGTCGGTCAAGACCCTGATCCGGGACGCCGACGTGATCCTCGCCGTCAACAACCGCTTCGGCGAAAACGCCACCGACGGCTATACCTTGCTGTCGGTGCCCGAGCCCGAGCAAACGCTGATCCACGTTCACGCGAGCGACCTCGAACTGGGCAAGATCTATCGCCCCACGCTGGCCATCCAGGCCGGCCCCAACGCCTTTGCCCAGGCACTGGGTGCCTTGGAGCCCGTGCAGGGAAGCTGGGCATCCTGGCGCGCCCAGGGCCGCCAGGCCTACGAAGCGGCCTTCGAACTGCCCGATCTGCCCTCGCCGGTGGATATGGGCAAGGTCTGCGCCTACCTGAGGCAAACCCTTCCGGACGACGCCATCCTCACCAATGGCGCGGGCAACTTCACGGTATGGCCGGGCAAGTTCTTCCGCTATGGGCCCCGGGCCCGCCTGCTCGGCCCGCAATCGGGCGCCATGGGCTACGGCCTGCCGGCAGCGATTGCCGCCAAGATCGTCCACCCCGAGCGGACCGTGGTGTGCTTCGCCGGCGACGGGGATTTCCAGATGAACTGCACCGAGCTGGCCACGGCCCTGCAGGCCGGCGCCCAGCCCATCATCCTGGTGCTCAACAACGGTATCTACGGCACCATCCGCGCCCACCAGGAGCGCCACTACCCGGAACGGGTGAGCGGTACCACCATGAGCCGCAATCCGGATTTCGTCGCGCTGGCCAAGGCCTATGGCCTGCACGCCGAGCGTGTCGGGAGCACCCATGAGTTCCCGGCCGCTTTCGAACGTGCGCGCGCCTCGGGCAGCGGTGCGCTGCTCGACCTGGTCATTGCGCCCGAAGCCATCACTCCCCGCCAGACGCTCAACCAGATCCGCCAGCAGGCGCTCGCAGCAAAGGAAATCACCTCATGATGGGCCAAGACATACGCCTGGGCGCCGACATCGGCGGCACCTTCACTGACGTCGCGCTGGATGTGCGCGGCACGCTGTACTCCACCAAGGTACTGACCAACTATGCCGCCCCGGAACAGGGGATCCTGGATGCGATCGCCATCGTGGCCGGCAACGCCGGCATCTCGCTGGCCGACATCGACATCATCATCCACGGCACCACCCTGGCGACCAACGCCCTGATCGAACGGCGCGGCGCGCGTACCGCGCTGATTACCACCGAGGGCTTCCGTGACGTGATCGAGATGCGCACGGAGAACCGCTTCGAGCAGTACGACCTGAACATCACGCTGCCGCCCCCCCTGATTCCCCGCGAGGATCGCTACAGCGTCGCGGGCCGCATCAGCGCCCAGGGCGAAGAGCTGCAGCCGCTGGACGAGGCGGCGCTGGAAGACATCGCCCGCCAGATCAAGCACGCTGGCTACGAAGCCGTTGCCGTGGGCTTCATCCACTCATACATGAACGACGCCCACGAGCGGCGCGCGCGCGAGATCCTGCAGCGCCACCTGGACCTGCCCATTTCCCTGTCGGCCGAGGTATCGCCGCAGATGCGCGAGTTCGAACGCTTCAACACGGTGTGCGCCAACGCGTATGTGCGACCGCTCATGGCGAGCTACCTCCAGCGCCTGCAGATCCGCCTTAAGGAAATGGGCGCCGTCTGCCCGGTCTACATGATCCACTCCGGCGGCGGCCTGATCTCGGTCGACACGGCGGCCCAGTTTCCGGTGCGCCTGGTCGAGTCCGGCCCGGCCGGTGGCGCCATCTTCGCCGCAGACATCGCGCGCCGCTTCGGCCTCGAACGTGTCGTCTCGTACGACATGGGGGGCACCACCGCCAAGATCTGCCTGATCGAAGGCTATCAGCCGCAGACGGCGCGTACCTTCGAGGTGGCGCGCACCTATCGCTTCTGCAAGGGATCGGGCATGCCCATTTCCATCCCCGTGATCGAAATGATCGAGATCGGCGCAGGCGGTGGCTCCCTGGCCTGGGTAGATG
>JAEWJD010000104.1 GCA_023386765.1 Pseudomonadota bacterium
TGACGCAGGCCTGATCAGGCTGCGCCGGGGCGCCAGCCGAGCTTGCGCGAGATTTCCTGGGCGCAGGTTTGCAGCGGCTGGGCGATGCTGCCGTTGCTGGACACATCGAACAGGCCGCTGGGGCCGATGGCCGTGATGGCCAGCACCAGTTTGCCGGCGTGGTCGAAGACCGGTACCGACAGGGCGTCCACGCCGGGCAGCGGGTTGCCCACGGCGCGTGTCATGCCCTGCACCCGGATATCGGCCAGGATGGCCTGCAGATGGGCCGGGCTGGCGGACTTGAGCGGTTGCGCCAGCGTCGAGGTGACCGCCGTGTCGTTTTCCTCGCGGGCGATGTAGTGCGCCGCCACCTTGGCGGGCAGCCAGGCCGCAAACACCAGCCCGGTGGCCGTATTGAGCATCGACATGACCGTGCCCTGGCGCATGTTGACATGCACCGGGTAGCTGGCTTCCGTGATGTGCACCATGGTCGGTCCGTGCGAGCCCAGCACGGCCAGGCCCACCGTGTGGCCGATGCCGGCCTGCAGCTGGGCGACTTCCGGCAAGGCGATACGCACGGGATCCAGCCGTTGCAGGCTGACCAGCCCCATCTGCAAGGCGAACGGGCCCAGTTCATAGTGGCCGCTGACGCTGTCCTGCTGCACCAGCCCGACACGGGTGAAGCTCACCAGATAGGGATGGGCCTTGGCCGAGGTCATGCCGGCCGCGCTGGCCAGATCGCGCAGCGTCAGCGGGCGGGCGGCATCGACCAGCGCTGCCAGCAGGGGGAAGCCGACTTCGACCGATTGGATGCTGCGGCGCCCGTCGTTGGCGGTGGCCATGGAATCAGGCCCCGTGGCTGCGGCGTGCCGCCAGCAGACGGTCGGCCATCTCGACAAAGCCCTCGCCGCCGCGCGACGGCGTCACGAAGGCGGGCTGGTGGCGGATGCGGTGTAGCTGTGACTGGATATTGGCCACGCCGACCGACAGCGGGAAGAACTCGAACATGGGCTCGTCGTTGGGCGAGTCGCCGATGAACAGCGTGGTGGCCAGCGCGCCCATGATGTCCTGGCCCAGTTCGCGCTCGAACAGGCGGCGCGTCATGCTGAGCTTGTCGTAGTCGCCGTACCAGCCGTTGACATGGATCGAGCTGACCTTCGCCTGGGCACCAGCGGCCTCGAAGATCTTCACGATGCGTGTGACGTCGGACTCCGCCAGGGGGGGGACGTCTTCGCAAAAATCGATCGCCAGGTCGGCCACGCGGAAGGCCTGGTCGCTGGCCAGCGCCGAACCCTTCACCTCGCTGAGCACGCGCGTCTGGATGGCTGCCAGCTTCTCGCGATTGGCGCGGCGCTCGGCCTCATCGGCCCAGTAGTGGGTCTTCATGCGGTGGGCGCTGCGATCATAGGCGTAATAGAAGGCCCCGTTTTCGCCGACCACGGCGCGCACCGGCCACATGCGCACGATGTGATCGCACCACCCGGCCGGCCGGCCCGTAATCGGGATCACGCGGATACCCGCCTGCTCCAGACGCTCCATCGCTGCATAGGCGGCTGCCGGCAGGCGGCCATCGGTGGTGAGCGTGTCATCGATATCGGTGAGCACGGTGCGTACCGAAGCGGCGATCGACGGGGCGAGGGCGGCAAGAGGCTGCATGAAAGTCCTTTATCCGTAAGGCGGGCGAAACAGAAAGCCAGGGCAGTGTACCCGTGCGGGATGGGCGGCATTGTGCCCCGGCGGACGGCCACGCGCCAAGGGCGCTAAAATCCCTGCTTCCGCATGTCAACGTCTTCATAGTTTGAGCGCTTCCATGTCAGACCCGCATCATTCCGTAGCCCCCGACGCCGATTCGGAGTTCGGCATCGCTTCCGTCCCCGAGATCATCGCCGAGTTGCGTGCGGGCCGCATCGTCATCCTGGTTGATGAAGAAGATCGCGAAAACGAGGGTGATCTCGTCATGGCGGCCGAATTCGTCACGCCCGAGGCGATTAACTTCATGGTGACCCACGGTCGTGGGCTGGTCTGCCTGACCCTCACCGAAGAGCGTTGCCGCCAGCTGGACCTGCCGTTGATGGCCAGCCGCAACGGCACCCGCTACGGCACCAACTTCACCCAGTCCATCGAGGCGGCCGAAGGCGTGGAGACCGGCATCTCGGCGGCCGACCGCGCCCGCACCATCCAGGTGGCCGTGGCGCGTGACGCCAAGCCCAGCGACCTGGTGCAGCCCGGCCACATCTTCCCGGTGCGAGCCGTGCCCGGTGGCGTGCTGGTGCGTGCCGGCCACACGGAGGCGGGCTGTGACCTGACCGCCATGGCCGGGCTGACCCCGGCGGCCGTGATCTGCGAAATCCTCAAGCCCGATGGTTCGATGGCGCGTCTGCCTGACCTGGTGCGCTTTGCCCGCGAACATGACCTGAAGATCGGCACCATCGCCGACCTCATCCAGTACCGCAGCCAGCACGAGTCCATCATCCAGCGCATGGGCGAGCGCCGCATGCAGACCCCCTGGGGGGAGTTCCAGGCCATCGCCTACCGCGACGACGCCACCGGATCGCCCCATTTGGCCCTGGTCCACGGTAAGATCGATCCCAGCCGAGAAACCCTGGTGCGCGTGCACGAGCCGGCTTCGCTGCTGGACGCCCTGGATACCGGTGCCACGCCGCACAGCTGGGGCCTGGGCCAGGCGCTGACGGCGATTTCCCAAGCGCCCGCGGGCGTGGTGGTGCTGATGAACTGCCAGGCCTCGACCGAACACGTTTTCGGCCAGATCGCCCACTGGAGCGGGCAGGCCCAGGAACCGGCCACCCCCAGCGACGGCGAACGCTTCGGCTTGCGCACCTACGGGATCGGCGCCCAGATTCTGCGTGATTTGCAGGTCGGCCAGATGCGTTTGCTTGCGCGTCCGCGCAAGATGCCGAGCATGGCCGGGTTTTCCCTTACCATTACAGGTTACGATTGCCCCCCGCCCGCAACTCTCTCCCACAAGGCCCACGAATGAACCCCTACATCCTTACCCCCGACCTTAATGGCGAAGGGCTGCACATCGGTATCGTGCGTGCCCGTTTCAACGAAGAAATCGGCCAGACCGAATTGGCTGCCTGCCTCGACGAGCTGGCCAAGCTGGGTGTCGACGAGCGCGACGTGATGGTCGTGTCCGTGCCGGGCGCGCTGGAGCTGGGCGTGACGCTGGCCCGCATGGCCGAGTCCTATGAGTTCGACGCCCTGATCGCGCTGGGCTCGGTGATCCGTGGCGAGACCTACCATTTTGAAGTGGTCAGCAATGAGATGGCCACGGCGATTTCCCGTATTTCCCTGGAGACCGGCATTCCGGTCGCCAATGGCGTCCTGACCGTCGACACCGACGAGCAGGCCGTCTCCCGGGCCGAAGGCAAGGGCCGCGATTGCGCCCAGGTGGCCGTTGAAATGGCCAATCTGTGCGCGGCGCTCGAGCCCGAGGAAGATGACGACGAGGACGAAGATTTTGACGACGAAGAAGACGACGACCAGCGCTGATAGCGCCGTGGCTGCGCGCGCCAATGCGCGCAGCGCACGCCGCCGGGCGCGCGAATTTGCACTGCAGGGCGTGTACGCCTGGCTGCTGCGTGGCGGCCAGGGCACCCAGGATGCCGGTGAAATCGATGCGCATCTGCGTGATGCCGAAGATTTCTCGGAAGCCGATGCCCAGTGGTTCAAGACGCTGCTGCATGGCGTGTTTCGCGAGGCCCCGACGCTGCGCGAGCAGTTCTCGCCCTACGTGGACCGTCCGCTGGCCGAGCTCTCGCCGGTCGAGCACGGCATCCTGCTGATCGGCAGCTATGAGCTGGTGCATCACGTCGAGGTGCCGTACAAGGTCGCCATCAACGAGGCCGTGGAACTGGCCAAGTCGTTCGGCGGCACCGACGGGTTCAAATTCGTCAACGGCGTGCTCGACAAGCTGGCTGCCGACGTGCGTACCGCCGAGGTTCAGGCCGCGGCTCAACAGCGGCGCTAAGGCGTCGCGTCCCGGGCCGTGGCTTCCGAGTTCGACCTCATCGCCCGTCATTTCACGCGGACCGCGCCCGGGGACATCCTGGGCGTGGGCGATGATTGCGCGCTCTTTCCGGTGCCCGAGGGCATGCGCGTGGCGGTCAGCAAGGACTTGCTGATTGCCGGGCGCCATTTCTACCCTGATGCCGATCCCCGGGCCGTTGGTCACAAGGCCCTGGCCGTCAATCTTTCCGATCTTGCCGCCATGGGCGCGCAGCCGCTGGGCTGCCTGCTGGGTTTGGCGCTGCCGGCGCGCGACGATGCCTGGCTGGCCGCCTTCGCCGAGGGTTTTCATGCCCTGGCCCAGGTGCATGGTTGCCCCCTGATCGGCGGCGATACCACCCGCAGCCTGCACGATCTCACGCTCAGCGTGACGGTGTTCGGTGCGGTGCCCGCAGACACTGCATTGCGCCGTGACGGCGCGCGTGTGGATGACGATATCTGGGTGTCGGGCGCGCTGGGCGCGGCCGACATCGCTTACCGCCTGCTCGATTGCCAGTTGCCCGCCGATCCGGCGCGCCTGGCCCAGACCCGGCGCGCGCTGGAGTGGCCGCAGCCGCGCGTGGCGCTGGGGCTGGCGCTGCGCGGACTGGCGCACGCCGCCATCGATCTCTCTGATGGGCTGGCCCAGGATCTGGGCCATATCCTGGCCGCCAGTGAGGTGGCCGCCGAACTGCGGTTCGAGAGCCTGCCGCGCGCAGGCGGGCTGGACGGCTTGCCGCCGGCGGTGCTGCGCCAGGCCTTGCTGGGAGGCGGCGATGTCTACGAGCTCTGTTTCACCGCCTCGCCCGCCCGGCGGGCAGCGATCCAGGCCGCGGGCGCGGCCTGCGGCGTGCCGGTCACCCGCATCGGCCGCATCGAAGCCGGCCAGGGGCTGGTGTTGCGCAATGCGCAGGGCCAGGCCATCGAGCAGTTGCCGGGCGGCTTCGATCACTTCGGCTGACGCGCTGTACCGACAGGCCGGCTGCGGCACGAAAGCAACGGCTGCCGCGAGCGGGCCTGCTACCATGCGGGACACTCTTGTCCGGCCCGCCTGGCCCCATCCATGAATCCTTCCGCCTCTCCCTCCATGCGCGAGCGCTCGCGTGTCGATTACCCCTCATTTTCCTGGGTGCTGGCCCGTCCGGCGCGCCTGGTCGCCTTTGGCTTTGGCAGCGGCCTCATCCGCCCCGCCTCGGGTACCTGGGGCACGCTGGCCGCCTGGATCATCTGGCTGTTGCTGCCGGCCATGTCTGCGCCCCTGACCGGCGCGCTGTTGGCGGCCGCTTTTCTCTATGGCTGCTGGGCCTGCGGGCGGGCCGGCCGAGAGCTGGGCGTACACGACCACGTCGGCATGGTATGGGACGAGATGGTGGCTTTCTGGCTGGTGCTGTGGCTCACGCCGGCGGGCTGGCTGGCGCAAACCGTGGCCTTCGTGCTGTTCCGTCTTTTCGACATCGTCAAGCCGCCGCCCATCAAGGCATTTGACGCGCGTCTGCAGGGCGGCCTGGGTGTGATGTGGGACGATATTCTGGCTGCTGTCTATGCCCTGCTGGTCATGACGGTGGCTGTTCGCATGGGAGTGCTGGGATGAATGTGCACAAGACGGCAGGGCTCGCGCCCGTCAACCTGAGCGCCGCCACGCAGGCGGGGCTGGCCGAGCGTCTGGGCGAGGTGCTGCTGGCCCGCGACTGGATGCTGGGTACGGCCGAGTCGTGCACCGGCGGTCTGCTGGGCGCGGCGCTCACCAGCGTGGCAGGCGCCAGCGGCTGGTTCGAGCGCGGTTTCATTACGTACAGCAATGCGGCCAAGGTCGACCTGTTGCAGGTCTCGACCGAAACGCTGGAGCACTTCGGCGCCGTGAGCGAAGAGGTGGCCCTGGAAATGGCCCAAGGCGTGCTGCTGGCCGCGCCGCAAGCCCATGCGGCCATCTCCACCACCGGTATCGCCGGCCCGGGAGGCGCCACGCCGGGCAAGCCGGTGGGGATGGTGTGCTTTGCCTTTGCCATGCGCACCCAGGAAGGCATCAGCTCGCGCGCGACCACCCACGTCTTCGAGGGCGACCGCGAGCAGGTGCGTCAGGCGGCGGTGGAGTTCGCGCTGCGCGGCGTGCTGGAGCTACTGGGTGCGGGTCTGAACCGGCGCTGAGCGCGCCGGGCAGTCGCCTCAGCGCACCGCGTTGATGGCGTCGCGCAGCTTCTGCGCGGCCTGGCCGGCGGCCTCGCGCCAATCATCGCCGCTGCTGGCGTAGATGATGGCGCGCGACGAGTTGATCATCATGCCGGTGCGTGCCGAGGTGGCGCCGGCCTGCACGGTGGCGGTGATGTCGCCGCCCTGCGCGCCGATACCCGGTACCAACAGGGGCATGCTGTCGCCGATGCGCTGGCGCACGGCGGCCAGTTCATTCGGGAACGTGGCACCGACCACCAGGCCGCATTGGCCATGGGCATTCCATTTGTCGGCCACCAGGCCGGCCACGTGCAGATACAGCGGCTCGCCCTGGTTCACCGACAGAAACTGCAGATCGGAGCCGCCGGCATTGGAGGTGCGGCACAGCACGATCACGCCGCGGTCGCGCCAGGCCAGGTAGGGCTCGACCGAATCCAGGCCCATGTAGGGGCTGACCGTCAGCGCATGCGCCTGGTAGCGCTCATAGGCTTCGCGTGCATAGTTCTCGGCCGTCGAGCCGATGTCGCCGCGCTTGGCATCCAGCACGATGGGCAGATCGGGGTGGTGTTCGCGGATGTGGGCGCACAGCGCTTCGAGCTGATCTTCGGCGCGGTGCGCGGCAAAGTAGGCGATCTGCGGCTTGAAGCTGCAGGCATAGGGTGCGGTGGCGTCCACGATGCCACGGCAGAACGTCAGGATGGCGTCGGGCTTGCCTTGCAACTCACGCGGGAAGCGGGCCGGGTCCGGGTCCAGGCCGACTTGCAGCAGGGTGTTCCGGGACGTCCAGGCGTGTTCGAGTTTTTGTAGAAAAGTCATGGGAATCAGTGCAGTTTGACCCTGGGGTGGGTGCGTCGCATCAGCAGGCGCGCCAGGGCCATGGTGACCATGCGCGAGGTACCCAGCACCGCGCGGTGGTGCATCAGGTGCAGGCTCATATACATCAGGCGTGCCAGTGTACCGCTTACGAACAGGCCCCGTCCGCTGAGCTTGCCCATCAGGCTGCCGACGCCCGCATCCTGGCCCAGCGACACCAGCGAGCCATGATCCTTGTAGACATAGGGCCCACTGGGTTCGGGTTTGCCGCGCACCCGGGCCTTCAGGCGTTCGGCCAGATAACTGGCTTGCTGATGAGCAGCCTGAGCGCGCGCCGGGACTGTGCGGCCTTCGGTCCAGGGGGCGGCGCAGCAGTCGCCCAAGGCCAGCACGTGGGGGTCTTCAGTCTCCAGGCGTTCATTGACCAGCAGCTGGCCGCTTTTGTTCAGCGGCATGCCCAGCTGCGCCAGCACCTCGGGGCCGCGGATGCCGGCCGCCCACAAGCAGAGCGAGGCGGGCATGCTGCGTCCGTCGGCCGTCTGGACGTGGTCCGGATGCACCTCGGCGACGCGGCAGTCGGTTTCGACCCGGATGCCCAGCTCCAGCAGGCGCCGGGTGGCGGCCTGGGAGATTTTCTCCGGCAAGGCCGCGAGAATGCGCGGCGCACCCTCGACCAGGGTGATCGCCATGTCGCGTTCGACCTGGAAGTCGGGCAGCCCGTAGGCGCTGACCACTTGGCTGGCTTCGGTCAGTTCCACGGCCAGCTCCACGCCGGTGGCGCCGCCGCCGACGATGACCAGGTCCAGCCGTGCACCCGGGTTGCGGCGCTTCTCCTGATCCACCAGCGCCATGGCGCGCAGGATGGTGAGACGGAAGCTCTCGGCGTTCTCGATGTTGTCCAGGGTCACGGCATAGTCGGCCGCGCCGGGGGTATTGAAAAAATTGGAAGCGCTGCCCAGCGCCAGCACCAGGGTGCCGTAGTCGAACTCGCGTTCACCCAACACCTCGTCGCCGCGCGGGTCGCACACCGGGCCGATGCGGATGCGTTGCTGCAGGCGATCTACCGCCAGCAATTCACCCTGGGCAAAACGAAAGCCCGCCAGGCGGGCCAGCATCAGGTACGACAAGCCTTCCTGGTGGATGTCCAGGGTACCGGCCGCGACCTCGTGCAGCGAGGGCTTCCAGATATGGAATGGCCGGCTGTCCACCAGTAGGACGTGTTCCGGACCCAGCGCGCGGCCCAGACGGCAAGCCAGTTCCAGGCCGCCGGCACCACCGCCGACAATGATGATCTGTTGCGAAGACGTGCGGGCATGTGTCATGGCGGGGCGACCTATCAGACTGGAACACCCAGTATAGAAGTTGCCCTGTCAGACGCAAACGGCGCTTCAGTTCCAGGCGTAACGGCTGATTGCTACGCCGGCCCACACGACGCCGGTGAAGATCAGCATCAGCATCACGGCAGCGCTGCCCAGGTCCTTGGCGCGGCCCAGCAGCGGATGGCGCTCGACCGACAGGGCGTCGGCCAACGCCTCGATGGCCGAATTCAGCAACTCGACCACCAGCACCAGCACCACTGTCGCGATCAGCAGGAACACCTCGGTGGTGTTGCGCCCCAGGAAAAATGCCGCCGGAATCATCAGCACGGCCAGCGCCAGCTCCTGGCGAAATGCCGCCTCGTACTTGATCGCCGCTTTCAGGCCCTGCCAGGAATAGCGCAACGCATTGAAGATGCGGCGCAGACCGCCGGTGCTTTTGAAGGGCGAAGGGTGTGAGGTCATGGCGCGAGAAGGCAGTGGAGGTGGCCGCTTTTTACCAGATAAGCATGGCGCGCGTAAGCGCTGCCTGTGCGTTCACGGTTGGCCCACGGCTGGCGCATCCGGCGCCTGGCGGGTGTCGGGCAGCACGCCGCCGCCTTCGATCGCCTGCGCCCGCAGCGCATACTGCTGGGTGACCACCGCGCCAAAGAAGAAAATCTGCGCCGAGTAATACACCCACAGCAGCACGGCGATCAGTGACCCCGCCGCGCCATAGGCCGAGGCCACGCTGCCCCGGCTCAGGTACAGGCCGATGCCCCACTTGCCCAGCAGGAACAGCGCAGCGGTCACGACGGCGCCGGGAATCACGTGGCGCCAGGGCAGGGACACGCTGGGCAGCAACTTGAAGATCACCGCGAACAGCGCCGTGACCACCGAAAAGGAAAACAGGCTGGCGATCCATTCGCCGGCCAGCGCCACGCCCGAATAGGTCCACAGTTCGCCATAAAGGCTGCGTGCCAGCCCCATGGCGGCATTCACCAGCAAGGAAAACAACAGGAAGCAGGCCAGCACCAGCACCAACCCGAAAGACAGCAGCCGGCTGCGTACCATGCCGCGCACCCCGGAGGCGCTGGGCTTGCAGTCCCACAGTTCATCCAGGCTGGCCTTGAGCTCGGCAAAGGCGGTGGTGGCGCTGAAGACCAGCACGCCGATCGACACCAGCGCTGCCAGCCAGCCCTTGCCCGATTCGTGCGCGCTGGCCAGCACCGTGGCTACGACGTCGGCCCCGCGCTCGCCCATCAGGTCGCGTACCTGCTCGAAGAGCTCCGAGCGTACGGCGTCCTCGCCAAAGAAGGTGCCCGCCACGGCGATCACCAGGATCAGCATGGGGGCCAGCGAGAACACCATGTAGAGGGCCAGAGCGGCGCCCTTGCTGGAGGCGCGATGGCTGGACCATTGGCGCGCGGCGTCCATCATCAGGCCGGCCAGCGGCCTGGGGTGGCAGATACGCAGCAGCGTCGGAAAGCGCATGGGGGCTCACAGAAAACGGATCAACCTCATTGTAGGCATGCCCGGCCCCGGCCAGGCAAACCGGCCGCACAAAACAAAACCCCCGCGGGCAGGCCCGAGGGGGTTTTGATCGCAAGAGAGAGCCGCGTGGCGAAGGTACGCGGCGCTCCCGTAGGCCGGAAGGCGGGACTTAGAAGTCCATGCCGCCCATGCCGCCCATGCCACCCGGCATGGCCGGGGCAGCGGGCTTGTCTTCTGCCAGTTCCACCACGGCGGCTTCAGCCGTCAGCAGCAGGCTGGCCACCGAAGCGGCGTTCTGCAGGGCGGTGCGGGTCACCTTGGTGGGATCCAGCACGCCTTGGGCGACCAGGTCGGTGTACTCGCCAGTGGCGGCGTTGTAACCGAAGTTACCCTTGCCGTTCAGGACGTTGTTCACCACCACGCTGGCTTCTTCGCCGGCGTTGGTCACGATGGTGCGCAGCGGCTCTTCGACAGCGCGCAGGATCAGCTTGATACCGGCGTTCTGGTCGGGAGTGGCGCCTTGCAGTTCGGCGATGGCTTGCTTGGCACGCAGCAGGGCCACGCCGCCACCAGCCACCACGCCTTCTTCCACCGCAGCACGGGTTGCGTGCAGGGCGTCTTCGACGCGGGCCTTCTTTTCCTTCATTTCGACTTCGGTGGCAGCACCGACGCGGATCACGGCAACACCGCCGGCCAGCTTGGCCACGCGCTCTTGCAGCTTTTCACGGTCGTAGTCCGAGGTCGCTTCTTCGATCTGGGCGCGGATCTGCTTGACGCGAGCCTCGATCGACTTGCTGTCGCCAGCGCCGTCGATGATCGTGGTGTTTTCCTTGGCGACTTCAATGCGCTTGGCTTGGCCCAGGTCTTGCAGGCTGGCCTTCTCCAGCGACATGCCGGTCTCTTCCGAGATCACGGTGCCACCGGTCAGGATGGCGATGTCTTCCAGCATGGCCTTGCGGCGATCGCCGATGCCGGGAGCCTTGACGGCGGTGGTCTTCAGGATGCCACGGATGTTGTTCACCACCAGGGTCGCCAGGGCTTCGCCTTCGACGTCTTCGGCGATGATCAGCAGCGGACGGCTGGACTTGGCAACTTGCTCCAGCACCGGCAGCAGATCACGGATGTTGCTGATCTTCTTGTCGAAGATCAGAACGTACGGATCGTCCAGAGCGGCAACTTGCTTTTCCGGGCTGTTGATGAAGTAGGGCGACAGGTAGCCGCGGTCGAATTGCATGCCTTCGACGACGTCCAGCTCGTTTTCCAGCGACTTGCCGTCTTCGACGGTGATGACGCCTTCCTTGCCGACCTTGTCCATCGCGTCAGCGATGATCTGGCCGATCGAGCTGTCGCTGTTGGCCGAGATCGAGCCAACCTGCGCGATTTCCTTGCTGGTGGTCACCGGCTTGGAGATCTTCTGCAGCTCAACCACGGCGGCAGCCACGGCCTTGTCGATGCCGCGCTTGAGGTCGATCGGGTTGAAACCGGCGGCAACGTACTTCAGGCCTTCCTGAACGATGGCCTGGGCCAGCACGGTGGCGGTGGTGGTGCCGTCACCGGCGTTGTCCGAGGTCTTGGCGGCAACGTCCTTGACCAGCTGGGCGCCGATGTTCTCGAACTTGTCCTTCAGTTCGATTTCCTTGGCAACCGACACACCGTCCTTGGTCACCGTCGGGGCGCCGAAGGAGCGCTCCAGCACGACGTTGCGGCCCTTGGGGCCCAGGGTGGTCTTGACCGCGTTGGCCAGGGTGTTCACGCCGCGCACGATGCGCACACGGGCGTCTTCAGCAAACAGTACTTGTTTGGCAGCCATTTTTCAGCTTCCTTCCGAGAATGAGGTTCGCAATTACTGGATCACGGCGAGGATTTCTTCCTCGCGGATGACGAGCAGCTCTTCGCCATCGACCTTGACGCTTTGACCGGCATACTTGCCGAACAGCACCTTGTCGCCGACCTTCAGGTCGACCGGCAGAACCTTGCCGTCTTCCGTCTTCTTGCCGGGGCCGACAGCCAGCACTTCGCCTTGATCGGGCTTTTCAGCGGCGCTGTCGGGGATGACGATGCCGGAAGCGGTCTTACGCTCGTTGTCCAGGCGTTTGACGATCACGCGATCGTGCAGGGGACGCAGGGCCATGAAGAACTCCTGTTTCGATAACTAGAAGATTGATCGGTTTTGGCGCGGGAGGCTTGTTAGCACTCACCGGCGACGAGTGCTAATTATAGGGATGACTTCGCAGGCTTCAAGGGGGAGGGG
>JAEWJD010000177.1 GCA_023386765.1 Pseudomonadota bacterium
GGCTGGCTGGCGCAGAGCAGCGCCGTCTCCAGCACGATGATTGCCTCACTATCGTTCATCGGTACTCAATAAAAAAGGTCGATCAACTTGCATCGGATTAAAATTCACGCTATAGTTCAATTCTTCAGACGCGGGGTGGAGCAGTCTGGCAGCTCGTCGGGCTCATAACCCGAAGGTCGTAGGTTCAAATCCTGCCCCCGCAACCAGATATTTGGCGAAACAGCCCGGCCACAAGCCGGGCTTTTTTGCGTCCGGCGTCCAGAAAAAGACGCCACAAAGGCACCCTGCAGCGGACGCACCGCGGACACGCCCGCCCGGCACAGACACAAACGAACGTCGGCCCGCCACGACGACGGCCCTCTTGCCGTTGCCCGCCTCACGCATGCCAAGGCCCGTGCCTGCACCAATGCTTTCCCTTTGTTTGCCATTTCGCGCCCCGCCGCAGCGAAGTCCGCCCAATTGAAGATCGCGCCGGCGCGAGCCTTCTGGCGATCCCACGCACTCCCGGCGCGATCAGCGCCACGGACAGGCGTCGCAACACGACGCACCGCTGCCGCTTCGGCCTGCGCCTTAGCCCTCAAAGCGCCCTGCCGCCCCGCCGAGATACTGGAAGTCTGGATATCAGCGCCGCCCTGCGGCGCCCTCGCACGATGCCCGGCAACAAGCTGCCGCAACAAACCATGCCGCTCTGACAGCCCCGCAGGCAAGAGGACAAACCACTCTCGTCTGTCGCCCGATCGGCGCCGGAGCCTTGCTGGCCGCAACCCACGATGCGCAATGCCTGCGCCGCGGATCCCAGCCGTTACCGATCAGGACCAACCCGATCAGCATGGCGAATTATAACGGGTCATACCCAGGCAGACCACCCTCCCAACGACCCGCCACCCACCCCCTAGGGCAAGCCCAGGCTGCGCGCGGCCAGCGCACGCACCGCATCGGCGCCCACGCCCCGCACGATCAGCACCAGACGCGAGACCCGCTCACCCTCAGGCCAGGCATCCAGCACCTGCAAAGGGTAGAGCTGGCGGTGCACGCCATGCACCACACACGGCACCGCCTCCCCTTCAAATGCCACCACCCCCTTCACACGCAGCAAGGCCTCGCCCAGACCCGCCTGCAGGTCATGCATGCCCGACAGAAAACGGCCCCGGCGCAGCGCCGCCGGCAAGGTCAACGTGAGCGGTACGACGTCCGTATGCACCAGCCCCGCCGGAAACCGCAGCGGCGACGCATAGGACGCCAACCAGCGCCCCACAGGAGCCGATGCCTCACGCTGCGCTCTCAAGACATCACCAGCCAGCACCGCAGGCAGCGCCACCCCTTCGGCCAACACATGCACAGGCACCCCCGGGTGCAGCGCCCTCACCTGATCACAGACCCTCTCCCGCTGCCCGGCGGACACGAGATCCCCCTTGCTGACCAGCACCAGATCCGCCAGCGCGATCTGCTGCACCACCGCCTGGGCCGCAACACCCCGGGCCTGAAGCTGGGCAGGAAGATGCTGCGCATCGGCCAGCACAACGGCGCCCTCATAGACATAGCGCTCGGTGAGAAATGGGTCGTGGCGCAACGTGAAGAGCACCGGCGCCGGACTGGCGACGCCGGTGGTCTCGATGATGACGCGGCGAAACGGCCGGACACGCCGCTGCAACGCCAACAGAAACATCTCGCGCAAGGTGTCGACCAGGCTCCCGGCCACCGAACAACAGATGCACCCGCCCGCCACCAATACGACCCGGCCATCCACATGCCGGATCAAGGCGTGATCGACACCGATCTCACCCAACTCATTGACGAGCACCAGCGTATCGGCCTGCGCCGAAAGCGGCATCGCATCCAACACCCGCAGCCAGCGATTGAGCAACGTGGTCTTGCCACTTCCCAGAAAGCCAGTCAGGACCGTCACGCCGATACGTCGATCAGCTGGCACATCGGTTTTCGTCACATCACCCACCCTCACCCCCTCCAAGTCCGGCGAGAGGGCGCACGGAAAAGGAAAAGAATAGCGAAAAATCCGGGAAAGAATGCAAAAAGGCCATCCACGAATGGATGGCCTTCGAATTGGGTTTGGCTCCCCGAGCTGGGCTCGAACCAGCGACCTGCGGATTAACAGTCCGTCGCTCTACCGACTGAGCTATCGGGGATCTGCCAAGAAACGAGATTATGAAGGGTTTTTTAGAAAGGCGCAAGCCCATTTAAAAATTAATTCAGCATCCCGCTTTTCACTCCAACAAGCCCGGTTACGCATCGCAGCACCGCTGGAAATGAAAAATGCAGCCAGCGCTTGCACGCAGGCTGCACTTGAAACTGGTGCCGGCAAGAGGAGTCGAACCCCCGACCTTCGCATTACGAATGCGCTGCTCTACCAACTGAGCTATGCCGGCTTTTTTTGCGGCCCGCCAATCTGACTACCGGCGGGCTTTTCACTCACGCCCAAATAATTGGGTATCGATGAATGAAGACCGCGATAATAGCAGAAAAAAATCGGGTCACGCAAGTACGATCACATCATTTTTCCGCAGGCGCTTCGAAATCCGGTTGATTCTCGGGGCGGGCCTGCTGGAAAGCCGGCAGCGCCTCACACGCCTGCTCGATGCGCAGGATGGTTTCGAAGGCGCTCAGGTCGCAAGCCAGGCGGCGTGCGTTGTAGAGCTGCGGCACCAGGCAGGCATCGGCCATCGTCGGCGTGTCGCCATGGCAGAAGCGACCGGTCTGAGATGAAGCCGCCAACGCGGCCTCCAAAGCCGCAAGCCCTTCCATGACCCAGTGGCGATACCACTCATCCTTGACCGCATCCTCGGCCTTGACGGTGTGCTTGAGGTACTTCAGCACGCGCAGGTTGTTCAAGGGATGGATATCGCAGGCGATATCCAGCGCCAACGCACGCACCCGCGCACGCCCGGCCGGCGTGGCCGGCAGCAGCGGCACGGCAGGATGGGTTTCATCGAGATACTCGATGATGGCCAGCGACTGGCCTATCACCTGGTCGCCGTCGACCAGGGTGGGCACCAGTGCCGTCGGGTTGAGGGCGCGATATGCGGCCGAGCGCTGCTGGCCGCCGTCCTTGAGCAGATGCACGGGCACATACTCATAAGACAGCGCCTTGAGATTGAGGGCGATGCGCACCCGATAGGCCGCCGAACTGCGAAAGTAGCTATACAACTGCATGATGTCTCCTGCCGGCTCCCCGGTTCTTGAAAGATATGGCGGGCGCAAAGCCATGCGCCCGAGGCTCAATCCAGGTTTTCGATCTGCGCTGCCTTGCGCGACAAGCCCTTGGGCAGGGGGAAGGCCACGTTTTCCTCCAGGCCGGGCATGGTCCGCACCGACACCGCCCCCAGTTCGCGGACACGGTCGATGACTTGTTGCACCAGGACCTCGGGCGCGGACGCCCCCGCCGTGATGCCGACCCGATGACGCCCGATCAGCCAGGCTGGCTCCACGCCAGCCGCGCTGTCGACCAGATAGGCTGCCACCCCGATGCGTTCGGCGACCTCGCGCAGGCGATTGGAGTTGGAACTGTTGGGACTGCCCACTACCAGCACCAGGTCACATTGCGGCGCCAACACCTTGACCGCGTCCTGGCGATTCTGGGTGGCGTAGCAGATGTCACTTTTCTTGGGCTCGACGATATTGGGAAAGCGCGCCTTGAGCGCACGCGAGACGGCTGCCGCGTCGTCGACCGAAAGCGTGGTCTGGGTCACATAAGCCAGGTTATCCGGATCAGTCACCTGCAGCGCCTGGACATCCTCCGCGGTCTCGACCAGGTACATGCCGCCGCTGGCCTGGCCCAGAGTGCCTTCCACTTCCGGATGGCCCTTGTGGCCGATCATCACGATCTCCCGGCCGGCCGCGCGCATCCGCGCGACCTCGACGTGGACCTTGGTGACCAGCGGGCAGGTGGCGTCAAAGACGCGCAGACCCCGCGCGTCGGCTTCGGCACGCACCGCCTTGGAGACGCCATGCGCGGAAAACACCACGATCGCACCGGCCGGCGCCTGCTCCAGCTCATCGATGAACACGGCCCCCTTGGCGCGCAGATCCTCGACGACATAACGGTTGTGCACGATCTCGTGACGCACATAGATGGGTGCGCCATGGATCTCCAGAGCGCGCTCGACGATCTCGATGGCCCGGTCCACTCCCGCACAGAAGCCGCGCGGCTGGGCCAGCAACACCTCGGCGTCACCGGCAGTGACTGGCGCTACAACCTGACTCATCACATCACCCCAAGAATATTCACATCCACCTGCAGGCGGGTGCCGGCCAGCGGATGATTGAAATCGAACAGCGCCCAATCATCGTTGATCTCTTTCAGGACGCCCGAGTAGCGCCCGCCATTGGGCGCGGCGAACTCGACCAGATCACCGGGACTGAAGGTGGCGTCCTCACCCGCGTGCTGGCGCAGCATGGTGCGCGTGACCCGTTGCAACAACTCGGGGTTGCGCTCGCCGTAGGCGTCGGCAGGCTCCAGCGTGAAGCTGAACTGTTCGCCCTCGGCTCGCCCCAGCAGCGCCGCCTCCATGCCAGGCGCCCATTGTCCGCCACCCAATTGGAGCGTGGCAGGGCGACCGTCGAATGTATCGGTAAACACCGAGCCTTCGGCCGGACCCGAGGCCAGAACGACGCGATAGTGCAGGGTCAGGTAGGAGTCCGGTTGGATAGAAACAGTCATAGTGAGGAAAAGGACCTGGCTAAACGGCCATCATGTCAGCAATCGAGAATCGCCTATTTTAGAGCTTCACGCATGAACCTGCCCGATACCCTTGCAAGCCGCCTGCGCCCACGCGAACGGCTGTTGCGGTCCGGCCCCGGCGCGCTGCACGACACCGAGCTGCTGGCGCTGGTATTGCGCACCGGCCAACGCGGCTGCAACGCCCTGGAACTGGCCCGCCGATTGCTGCAGCACCATGATGGCCTGCACGGTGTTTTTGCTGCACAAGCCCAGGAACTGTGCACCCAGCCCGGCCTGGGCCTGGCCAAGGCCTGCGCCTTGCTGGCGATCCCCGAGCTGTCGCGCCGGACCATCGAGGAGACCCTGACCGGTCGGCCCACGCTGCAACACGCCGACGAGGTGCGGCGCTACTGCCGCACCGCGCTCAGCCATCAGCCGGTCGAGCACTGCATCGCCCTCTTCCTGGACCAGCAACTACGCGTGCTGGCCTGCGCCACCCTCTCGCAAGGCACGCTGGCGCGGGCGTCCGTCTTTCCGCGTGAAGTCGTGCGCGAAGCCTTGCGCCTGCACGCCGCCGCCCTCATCCTGGCCCACAACCACCCTTCGGGCAATGCGCAGCCCAGTGCAGCCGACTGCGCGTTCACGCGCCAACTCGCCCAGGCGCTGGCACTGGTGGACATCCGGCTGGTCGACCATCTGATCATCGCCCGCGAGCAAGCCTTCTCCATGGCAGAAGCCGGGCTGCTGTGAAATCGCCCCCTCATCCAGGGCTTCCCCCCTAGGCTGGCGCGGCACAGTTCGCTAGACTAGCCGCCCTGACCATTGCTGCAGACCTCAATGAAGCGTCTCTGGGATATCTCTCCGCCGATTTCGGATCAGTCGCCCGTATTCCCGGGCGACACGCCGTATCGTCAGCACTGGAAATGGCAGCTCACGCCAGAGTGCCCCGTCAATGTCAGTGAAATCGCCATGTCGCCGCATGTCGGCGCCCACGCCGATGCCCCCCTGCACTATGCCAATGGCGCGGCCGCCATCGGCAGCGTGGCCCTGGAACCGTTTCTGGGGCCTTGCCGGGTCATCCATGCCATCGATTGCGGGCCGCTGATCCTGCCGGAGCATCTGGCCCACGCCATCGACGACCTGCCCGAGCGGATTCTGGTGCGCACCGCCCAGCATGCCGCCGTGCACTGGTGGACCGACGATTTCTCCGCCTATGCCCCGCAGACCATCGAATGGCTGGCCGACCTGGGCGTGCGCCTGATCGGCATCGACACGCCCAGCATCGATCCTGCCAGCAGCAAAACCCTGGACAGCCACCATGTCATCCTGCACCGCGATCTGCGCGTCCTGGAGAACCTGGTGCTCGACGCCGTGGAGCCGGGCGACTACGAATTGATCGCCCTGCCCCTGGCGTTGGTCCAGGCCGATGCCAGCCCGGTGCGCGCCATCCTGCGCGAGCTCGGCTAAGACACAACGCTGCTGCGCCTCCCCCTTGCCTGGCGGCCGGGGCGCGCCGCGCGCGCCGGCCGCACATTGAACCTGAGGTTGCGCCATGAGCAAACCCGAAGATATCGTCCACCAGGAAAACGCCCAGCTCGATTTCCGCAAGGACATGACCTACGGCGACTATCTGCAGCTGGACGCGCTGCTGAGCGCCCAGCACCCGCTGTCGCCCGAACACAACGAGATGCTGTTCATCATCCAGCACCAGACCAGCGAACTCTGGATGAAACTGATGCTGCACGAGCTGCGGGCCGCCATCGATCACGTCCGCCACGACCGCCTGCCGCCGGCCTTCAAGATGCTGGCACGGGTCAGCAAGATCATGGAGCAACTGGTCCATGCCTGGGACGTGCTGGCCACCATGACCCCGCCTGAGTACTCGGCGCTGCGGCCCTACCTGGCACGCTCCAGCGGCTTTCAAAGCTATCAGTATCGCGAGATCGAATTCGCCCTGGGTAACAAGAATGCCGCCATGCTGCGCCCGCACGCCCATCGCGCCGACCTGCTGGCCGCCGTGCAGCAGGCCTATGAGGCCCCCTCGCTGTACGATGAGGCCTTGCGCCTGATGGCGCGCCAGGGCCTGCCCATTCCGGCTGACCGCCTTGAGCGCGACTGGACGCAGCCCTACCAGGCCAGCCCCGAGGTCGAGGCGGCATGGCTCACCGTGTACCGGAACTCCGATCGTCACTGGGATCTGTATCAGCTGGGTGAAAAGCTGACCGACCTTGAGGATGCCTTCCGTTTGTGGCGCTTTCGCCACGTCACGACCGTCGAGCGGGTCATCGGCTTCAAGAAGGGCACCGGCGGCACCTCGGGCGTCGGTTACCTGCGCAAGATGCTGGATGTCGTGCTGTTCCCGGAAATCTGGACGCTGCGCACCGATCTTTGATCAGGGCGGACTTGCTCCGCCCGGCCAAGCCCATGCTAGAATATGGGGTTACTTTTTGGATACGTGGCAAGCTTTCGCGCATGCCTCGGCTCTTCGGGCTGCTTCTGGCAGGCGCGCAACCATGCGCCGCCAAAGGCCTGCTCCCAGGCCGGGCACCTCCATAAGCCGCGCAAAGCTGTTGGCGACCCGCTCACCAGGGAAATCATCATGAAAGAAGGCATTCACCCCGAGTACCGCGAAGTGGTCTTCATGGACCAGCAGACGGGCAACAAGTTCATCACCCGTTCGACCGTCCACACCCGTGAGAACATCGAAATCGATGGCAAGTCGTACCCGCTCTTCAAGTGCGACGTGACCTCGGAATCGCACCCGTTCTACACCGGCGCCCAGACCCGTATCGTCGAAACCGGCCGCGTGGAAAAGTTCCGTGCCCGTTTCGCCCGCACGACCGGCGCCATCAAGGCTTCCTGATTCCGGCTCAGCCCCATCGATCCGGCGTCTCCCCCGGGAGGCAAGGAAAAAGCAGCCTACGGGCTGCTTTTTTTTCCTCACGGCATCGGACAACGCCATCCCGCCGCTGTCGGCAACCGGCCCCCGGGCCAGGCCTGATGCGTTCCGAAAGCGTCTGAAAATCAGGCGCCCAGGGACACTCGGGTCGGTTACATTAGCCTCGTGTCCCCGCTCACACGCTCCACTCCCGCCCGGCTGACTGTCTCAGCCACTGCCAAGCTGCCTCGTCTGGTACTGCTGGGCCTGTCGCTCGTCTACATCGTAGCGGGCCTCATCATGCGCGACCCCTGGAAAACGGACGATGCCGTCGGCGTTGCCACCATGGTGACCGCCTTGCGGGAAGGGGGGCTGACCTGGTTGTTACCCCAGGTAGGCCAATTGGCCCATGCGCAGGAAGGGCCGATGATCACCTGGGTCGGCGCCATCAGCATCTGGCTGTTCGGCCCCTTGCTGGGCGACATCACCGCCGCGCGGCTGCCCAATCTGTTGTGGTTCGCCATGGCCGCCAGCAGCGTCTGGTACGGCACGTACCTGCTGGGCCGCCGCCAGGAGGCGCAACCCCTGGCGCTGCCCTTTGGCGGCGAACCCGAGCCGCGCGACTACGGCCGCATGCTGGCCGATGCGGCCCTACTGCTGCTGGTAGCCACGGTCGGCATCCTGCAGCGGCTGCACGAAACCTCGGTCGTGCCCGCCATCCTGGCCTGGCAGGCCCTCACCTTCTATGCCTTGGCGCGCACACTGGACCGGCCCTTTACCGGTGCCACCACGCTGGCCATCGCCCTGGCCGGCAGCTTCCTCACGCGGGGCTGGGTCGGCGCGGCACCCATCATGCTGGCCGCCCTGCTGGCTTTCGTTCCGCACAGCGCCCTGTGGGCGCGCGTGCGATGGCTACCCTGGGTGGCGCTGCTGACGGCGGTCCTCATCCTTGCGTGGTGGATACCGGCCACGCAAGGCAGCGAGTACTGGGTCCGCAACTGGAAAATCTGGAATCTCAGCTCCTTCTCGTTGCCGCAGCTCGCCTTGTCGGCGCGCACGCTGCGCGACCTGCCCTGGTATCTCTGGCCGACCTGGCCGCTGGCATTGCTGGCGCTGTGGCGCTGGCGCAGCTGGCTGTTTGCGCCACATATCTGGCTGCCGCTGATGCTGCTGACGACGTCATTGCTGATGCTTTTCTTCCTCGAAAGCCCCAATGACGCCGAGTACACCCTGCTGGCCGCGCCCTGCGCGGTACTGGGTGCATTTTCCTTGCCGACTTTGCGCCGGGGCGTGGTCAATACGCTGGACTGGTTCGCTGTCATGTGCTTCTCGCTGACAGTCGCGACAGCCTGGCTGGGCTGGATTGCCCTGCACTTTGGCTGGCCGACGCAGATCGCACGCAACATCGGCCGCCAGACCCGGGGCTTCGAGCCGGAAATATCCTGGATCGCCTTTGTGCTGGCGCTCGCCGTGACGGCCGCCTGGGCGCTGCTGGTCGTGTGGCGCCTGCGCGTCAAGCCCGCGGCCCTGTGGCGCGGCACCGTGCTGTCGGCCTGCGGCCTGACGAGCACCTGGCTGCTGCTGGTGCTGTTGTGGCTGCCCGCGGTCGACTATGCGCGCAGCTATCGCAGCGTGTCCGGTGAGCTCGCGGCCGCCATCGAAGCCAACCGCCGGCCCGGCGAATGCCTGCGCGGCCTGAGCCTGGGCAGCGGCCAGCGGGCCTCCTTCCTGATTTTCGACAACCTGACCTTCAGCTACGATTCGCGCTGCACACTGGTACTGCAACAGACCACCCACAGCAGCCTGCGCGACGGTACCGCCGCGTATACCGAAGGGGCCACGGAACTGTGGCAAGGCGGCCGGCGAGCCGATCGCCACGAAGTGTATCGTCTGCTGCGCATCACGCCCCTGCAATGAGTTCCGACGCGGCGAGCCCTTCTGCGCAACCGGCCTTGGGCGCCGCGATGCTGCGCATCGTGCGCCAGGCCTGGCCCGTCATGATCAGCCAGTGGGCCGGCATCGCCTTCGGGGTGCTGGACACGGCCATGACCGGCCATGCCAGCCCGCGCGACCTGGCCGCCATGGCACTGTCCGCCTCGGTCTTCATCACCGTCTTCGTCGGCCTGATGGGCGTGATCCACGCCCTCATCCCGATTGCCGCACAGCAGTTCGGCGCCGGCCGCCCGCGCGAGGTCGGCCGGGTGTGGGGCCAGGGCGTCTGGCTGGCGCTGGCGCTGTCCGTGGTCGGCGCCCTGCTCATGTGCTTTCCCGACATGTGGCTGGCCTTCTCCGGCGACGTCGATCCGGCCGTGCGCGAGCGCGTGACCTGGTATCTGCGCGCCCTGATCCTGGCATTGCCCAGTGCCCTGGTATTCCGCAGCATCTACGCCCTGGGCACGGCCGTCTCGCGGCCCAAGGTGGTGATGAGCATCAACCTGACCGCCGTCGGCTTTAAGGCCTTGTTCAACTGGGTGCTGATCTACGGCAAGTTCGGCCTGCCGGCGCTGGGCGCCGTAGGCGCGGGGCTGTCGACGGCACTGGTGTCCTGGCTCAGCCTGGCTGCCGGCTGGTGGCTGATCCATCACGATCGGTATTTCCGCCAGTTCGACCTGCGCATCGGCCGCCCCGACTTCACCATCCTGCGCGATCTGCTGAGGCTTGGCCTGCCGATGGGCGCGTCCTATCTGGTGGAAGTGTCGGCCTTCACGTTCATGGCGC
>JAEWJD010000242.1 GCA_023386765.1 Pseudomonadota bacterium
GGCGAACCGCTGGGTCTGGACTTCGATACGGCGGCCAAGCTGTCGGGCGCGCGCTTTTCCTTCATGCGCGGCCCCGTCGCCCGCCTGCATCGCGCGCTGGCGCAATTCATGCTGGATCTGCAGACCGGCGAGCACGGCTACACCGAGTGCTACACCCCTTACATCGTCAACAGTTCGACGCTGTTCGGGACCGGCCAGCTGCCCAAGTTCAAGGACGACATGTTCTTCGTCACCAAGGGTGGCGTGGACGATGGCCCCAAGGCGGATGAGCAGGGCAACGCCTATGTGCGCGAAGACCAATACCTGATCTCCACCTCGGAAATCACGCTGACCAGCTATGTGCGCGACACCATCGTGCCGGCGGCCGAGCTGCCCTTGCGCCTGACCGCCCACACGCCGTGCTTCCGCTCGGAAGCCGGCAGCGGCGGGCGCGATACGCGCGGCATGATTCGACAGCACCAGTTCGACAAGGTCGAAATGGTTCAGATCGTCGCGCCCGACCAGTCGTATGACACCCTGGAGCAGATGACCGGGCACGCCGAAGCCGTGCTGCGCCGTCTGGGGCTGCCCTATCGCGTGATGCTCCTGTGCACCGGCGACATGGGTTTCGGCGCCACCAAAACCTATGACCTGGAAGTCTGGCTGCCGGCGCAGAATGCCTGGCGTGAGATTTCTTCCATTTCCAACTGCGAGAGCTTCCAGGCGCGCCGCATGCAGGCGCGTACCCGCGCCGATGCCAAGGCCAAGCCGGAGTACCTGCATACCCTCAATGGGTCGGGCCTGGCCGTCGGCCGCGCGCTGGTGGCCGTGCTGGAGAACTACCAGCAAGCCGACGGCAGCGTGCTGGTGCCTGAAGCGCTGCAACCCTACATGGGCGGCCTGACGGTCCTGCGCTCCTGAGCCCTGCAGCTCCCACAGAAAGCCCGGTTTCCATACCGGGCTTTTTTATTAACCATATAAAAATTGAATATATAGAAGGTACGCCCGCCTCGTACTCGGACGATTTACCCAGAAACTGCAATGAAAATGTAGCCTTAGACAGTTATTGTTGCCCGATAGCTTTTGAAGTTAATGAATGTGAATGTATGATCTAAGAGTTCGCATATTTCAAGCAACAAACGAAGTTGCTCAGAAATCCCTTCATTTCAATAGAGGAAGCTATCCATGACTTCACGAATGATTGGCGATTTTCGCGTTCGGTACACGATTGTCTCGCAAGAGGACAAACGTTACGGAGTACGAATCTGGACCCGCCGCGTCGGCGGCACGGCTCCGGAAAAGCCATGGGATGTTCCCGCTCTGGCCACCTATTCCTCTCTCTCCGAGGCAGAATCAGGTAGCCTGGAGATCTTCAAGAAGATCAATGGTGTTCGTTTCAACGGTGAACCGGAGTTTGCACATGCGTCCGCATAACGGCTGGTGGAAAACCACCACAACCCCGCGCCGCTGGTTAGACACGATGCGTGTCGCCACGCCGCAACCCTCGACCCAGGAACCCCTGGCGGCAGAACCCGCCAAAGTCGCTCCTACCGCCGCCTGATATCAACAGGCACGGAATGACAAACCGCCAGTCAATAAACTGGCGGTTTTGTTTTTTGTATTCAGTATAACTACGGGAAAACACCATCAACCTTCGGTGCCGGCCTGGTTTAATCCATGCCCCGACTCGCAGCAATATGACGCAGGACAGGGCTCAATCACGCCGACCGTGCCCACGCCCATGCCCGCGGCCGTGATGATGACCATCCCGGTAATATGGCGGTTTACCCCTTCCGCCATAATAGTGAGGCGGCCCTGGCATCACCACAACGGGCGGCCCGTAAACTGGCCCCGCACCATAATAAGGCCTGGGCATCACATACCCCGGCGCGACGTAAACGGGCGGTGGCGGCGCCACATAAACCGGGGCCGGCGCGGCGATCATCCCGGGTATGCCAATGGATACCCCCACATCGACCCGGGCCGATGCCGGCCCAGCCAGACTCAGCGCCAGCACGCCAAGCACCGCTGTCATCAAGCACTTCTTCATCATGAACCTGCCTTGCCGCCGACGGCGGCCCTGAATCTCGGCAACCAGCTGCCGGACAGGATTGTGCGCGCACGGTCTGAAAACAGCATGAACCGATCGTTGCAGACGCGACAAGGCGCTACGGTCTGCTGGGGAGACTGGGCGGCCGGCTTACATCCCTTCACCTTGATTCAGGAATGTCCACAATTGTTGGCTTCTGGGTATACTCGTTGGATGACGACGACTGCCCACAACCTCAAGCCTGGGTACTACTGGTACACCATGGACAAAGACCCCCTGGCCATCATCCACATCCATGATGACGGTGGCGCCACCCTCATGGGTACGGATTTTCGTATGGCGCCGGAAGGCGTGGCCAATATGATCCAGCAAGGTGAGAGTTTCTTCTGGATCGAACCGCCCGCCAAGGCCTGACGGCCCGGTCCTGCCCTCAGGCAGGCACCTGCATGGCATCGAGCAAAGTGATGCCGCCCTTGCCCGCCTGCTTGGCGTTATACAGGGCGTAGTCGGCACAGCCATAGGCTCGCTGCCAATCCAGCTGCTCGCCGGGTGGCAGCCAGACCAACCCGAAAGTGGCGCTGACCGCCAGGCGGCCGTGCAGGCTTTCGACATGGCCCAGCCCCCTTATCGACGCCAGCAGGACTTCGGCCTGCTGCAAGGCCTTCTGCGGTGAGCTGGCCGAATAGATCGCGGCGAACTCATCACCGCCCAGGCGGCAGAGACAATCCCCGGCCCGGCGCAGCTGCCGCTTCACCGCGGACGCTACGGCCTGCAGAAGGCGGTCTCCGGCCGCATGGCCGAGCCGGTCATTGACCGACTTGAAGTTATCCAGATCGAAAATGCACAGGGCGATCCCCATTTCGCGCTGGGGCAGCGCCATGGCATCGTGCAGACGGCTGGAGAAATATCGCCGGTTGAATACCCCCGTCAGCTCGTCGGTGACCGCCAATCGGCGCAGCAGGCGGTTTTCGGCGCGCAGATCACGCACCTGCCTGCGCAACGCATGGGCAGAGCCGCGGTTGCGCTGGGGGATTCGGTGCATGGAAACGCAGGGGCTTTTCAGGCTAAGACTCATCAAGGCAACTTCTGATCGCGGGCAGCCTGTTTTCAGGCCAGGACACATCCCCGCCAACCGGATCGGTCAGGGTCGGCCCGGCGCATTTTTCCGCATGCAGCGCCATCCCTTGAGGCTACGACGTTTCCATATGTTTCTCCATCTTTTCCATGTCAATGATTGTCAATTCCGGAGAAACTGCTGCTAAATCCCTGGCCGGGCACCGCTGGGCGTCATCCAGACAGACTTCGTGCCGGTCTCGTGCAGCGCTGCTTGTAAGCAGCTGTGTTTTCGATTCGATACACAAATACCGGAAACCCGGCAGCACTCGCAGCACGAAAAAAGCCCTGCAGGCACGGCCTGGACAGGGCGAGTCCAGCCAGGCATCCGGCTACCCGGGCGCGCGCGGCAGCGGGATCCCGCCCCGGACCAGTGCCATGGCGCCATGGCCGCCGGGCAAGCGGCGACCCAGCCCGACCCCTGCCCGCAGTCCTTGGCATCGTTGCCAGGGCCGGCTCGCCGACGGCCGCAACCCTAAGGCCGTGGCCGCTTTCCGCCATTGTCATGGCTTTGCGCTTGCGCAAGCAGGACGATCCTGCGATGGTCTAGCGTGGTGCCACAATGGATATTCAAATCAGCTACAGGATTCAACGTTCATGACTGACAAGCCGCAGCTTCCCGCCTCTCTCCCACACGCCGATGAGCGCTGCGCAGACACCCCGGCACTCCCCCCCGAACTGGAGCAGGCCGAAGCCCGCGTCGAAGCCGCCCGCATGCAAGCCGTCTCGGTGCTGGCCGATGTCGCCGTGCGCTATGGCAATGACGCCAACGGCGAGGCCAAGAGCGTCCTGCGTTCGGTCATCGAGGCGCTGTCGCCCGACGATGCGCGCGCGGTCCATCGCGCCCTGCTGCAGGCCGGCGCCGGCCAGAACAGCCTGCAGCAGCGCAATCCCGACCTGGAACTGGCCGGCGACTGGCGCGATGGCGGCTACCCGTATCAGCACCGCATGCTGCGCCGCAACTATGAACGCCAGAAATACCGCCTGCAGGTGGAACTGTTGAAGCTGCAGGCCTGGGTCAAGGGTACCGGCCAGCGCGTGGTCATCCTGTTCGAAGGGCGAGATGCGGCCGGCAAGGGAGGAGCCATCAAACGCTTGATGGAACACCTCAATCCGCGTGGCGCTCGTGTGGTGGCACTGGAAAAGCCGTCCGACACCGAGCGCGGCCAATGGTATTTCCAGCGTTATGTGCAGCACTTGCCGACGGCCGGCGAAATCGTGCTGTTCGACCGCTCCTGGTACAACCGTGCCGGGGTCGAGAAAGTGATGGGGTTCTGCAGCGAAGACGAATACCAGGACTTCCTGCGGCAGGTGCCGGACTTTGAACGCCATCTGGTCAGTAGCGGCATCCATCTGGTCAAGTTCTGGTTTTCGGTCAGCCAGGAAGAGCAGCGCCGCCGCTTTCGCGAACGCAAGGTGCATCCGCTCAAGCAGTGGAAACTCAGCCCGGTGGACCTCGCGTCACTGGACAAATGGGATGACTACACGCGTGCCAAGGAAGACATGTTCGCCCATACCGATACGGCGGACGCCCCCTGGATCGTCGTCAAGTCCGACTGTAAAAAACGGGCCCGCCTGAATGCCATGCGCTATGTGCTCAACCGGCTGCCCTACGAGGGCCGCAGCAGCGAGGCCTACATGGCGACCGACCCCCTGATCGTCGGCCGGGCGCTATAGGCCGGGCGCAGACGGACCCCGGGGCGGGTTACGCGGTACATTCCAGCCAGACCTGTTTACCGCCCGCCCCATGAACGCCCTGCCCGTCCGCGACATCGATCCGCTCTCCATCCGTCTTTTCCTTGCCGCCCTCGAAGAGGGCAGCCTGGCCAAGGCTGCCGCCCGCCTGTGCCTGGTCCCTTCGGCAGTCAGCAAGCGCATGAGCGAAATGGAAGAAGCCTTCGGCGTCCCCCTGCTGGAGCGTGGCGCCTGGGGCGCACGCGCCACGCCGGCCGGCCAGGTACTGGCCGGCCATGCCCGCCAGCTGCTGTACGACATGACCCGCATGCACAAGGAAATGGCGGGTTTCGCCAACGGCATGCGCGGGCGCATCCGTCTGGCGGTCAGCGTAGCCGCCCTGTCGGGCGAGCTGCCGGCCGAAATCCAGGCGTTCCGGCGTGACTATCCCCAGATCGAAATTTCGCTCGAGGAAGACACCACGGAGGCCGTCTTTCTTGCCGTGCGCCAGGGCCGGGCCGACCTCGGCATCGGATCGGATTTTGGACATAGCGGGCTACAGGTTTTTCCCTACGGCTCCTGCCAGCTGGCGGCCGCCTTGCCGCCACAGCACCTGCTGGCCGACCGCCCGTCGCTCAACTATGCCCAGCTGTTGCCCTATGAGCAGATAGAACTCAACCGTCCCAATGGCATCAGCGCTCTGTTCGAGCGCACCGCCGCACGGGCCCGGTTGCCACGCCGCATCAGTGCGCGCGTGAGCTCGCACGAAACCATCTGCACGCTGGTGGCCCGAGGCATGGGCGTGGCGGTGGTTCCGTGGTTTCTCAGGCAGCGTCATCCGGAGGTCTGCTTCGTCCCGCTGGCCGGCCGCTGGGCGCGCACCCGCATCTGCATCGCCGTGCGCGAGGCCGACGCCTGCCCGCCCGCCTTGCGGGCCCTGCTGCATCATCTGGGCGGGCGCTGAAACGCCCCCGGTGGCGACCGGGCCGGCGCCCGGCCGGAGTTACATGCGCACCACGTCGACCCCGGCGGGCGCTTGAAACTGGAACTGCCCGTCGGGCAACTTGGGATTGGCCTGGATATCGGACAGTTCGACGCGGGTCACCTGCCCGAAAGTATCCAGCAGTTCGATGCGGGCCGGCTCATCGCCGCGCATGCCGATATCGACCTGGGAAAAGCCCGCGTCGGCATTGCGCGGCACGGCACGTAGCCATTGCAGACCGTCGGCATCCGGCAGCGCCGACACCTTGAACGAGGACTCCAGCTCGCCCGCGCCAAACAGAATGGCTGCCGGCGAGGTGCCAATGGCCTGATCGACGTTACGTACCGTCACCTGGGCCAGGTCCGGGTCGTATTGAAAGACCTGGTGGCCGTCGGCAATGATCAGTTGCTCGTAGGGACGCAGGATCATCCACTTGAACTTGCCCGGGCGCTGAAAGGCAAAGGTGCCCAACTGGGCCGGCTGGGTACGCCCCTGCGGCCCGACCGTCGACTGCGAGAACTGGCCGGTGGCGCTTTGCACCTTGGCGACGAACGCTTTCAGCTGGGCCTGCGCATCCGCAGCCAGCGCCAAGGCAGGCGCCATGGCCAGCAGCGCCAGCGCAGCCAGGCGGGACAGGGTTCGGGGCATCATCAGTCTTCCTCTCGGGCAGCAGGCACCAGGATCTCCCGGTTGCCGTTGGATTGCATCGGAGACACCATACCAGCCTGCTCCATCTGTTCGAGTAACCGGGCCGCACGGTTGTAACCAATGCGCAGATGACGCTGCACCAGCGAAATCGAGGCGCGGCGATGTTTGAGCACGACTTCGCAGGCCTGGTCATACATGGGATCGGACTCGGCGTCGGCCAGCCCCGTCACGGAACTGACGCCATCGCCGTTCTCGCCCTCGACGCCGCCCTCAAGCAGCCCCTCGATATAGTTGGGCTCGCCCTGGCTGCGCAGATACTCGACCACGCGGTGCACTTCATCGTCATGGACGAAAGCGCCATGCACACGCACCGGCAAGCCGCTGCCCGGCGGCATGTAGAGCATGTCACCCTGGCCCAGGAGCGTTTCGGCCCCCATCTGGTCAAGAATGGTGCGCGAGTCGATCTTGGACGACACCTGGAAAGCGATGCGGGTCGGGATATTGGCCTTGATCAGCCCGGTGATGACATCGACGCTGGGGCGCTGGGTCGCCAGCACCAGGTGGATGCCGGCGGCCCGGGCTTTCTGGGCCAGGCGGGCAATGAGCTCTTCGATCTTCTTGCCCACCACCATCATCAGGTCAGCCAGCTCGTCGATGACCACCACGATATGCGGCAGGGGCGCCAGCGGCTCGGGGGCATCCGGAGTGAGCGAGAAGGGATTGGGGATGGGCTCCTCGCGCTTGATGGCGTCGCGGATCTTGGCGTTGTAGCCGGCCAGGTTGCGCACCCCCATCTTGCTCATGAGGCGATAGCGCTTCTCCATCTCGCCGACGCACCAGTTCAAGGCGTTAGCGGCATGGCGCATGTCGGGCACGACCGGGGCCAGCAGATGCGGGATGCCCTCGTAGACGCTCATTTCAAGCATCTTGGGATCGATCAGGATCAGGCGGGTATGGCTGGCATCGGCCTTGTAGAGCAAAGACAGGATCATGGCGTTGATCCCGACCGACTTGCCCGAACCGGTGGTACCGGCCACCAGCAGGTGGGGCATCTTGGCAAGGTCAGCCACCACGGGGTTGCCGGCGATATCCTTGCCCAGGGCCATGGTCAGCACCGAGCTGCTGGCATGATAGGTCTGCGACCCGAGGATCTCCGAGAGCTTGACCATCTGGCGGCGCGGATTGGGCAGTTCAAGGCCCATGAGATTCTTGCCCGGGATGGTCTCGACCACGCGGATGCTGACCAGGCTCAGGGCCCGCGCCAGGTCCTTGGCCAGATTGACGATCTGGCTGCCCTTGACGCCGGTGGCCGGTTCGATCTCGTAACGCGTGATGACCGGGCCGGCCTGCGCGGCCACCACGGTAACCGACACGCCGAAATCGGCCAGCTTCTTCTCGATCAGGCGGGAAGTGAACTCAATGGTTTCGGCAGAAACGGTTTCCTGGGCCGGCGGCGGCATGTCCAGCAGGCTGACGGCCGGCAGATCGCCTTCGCCGGCAGGCGGCAGGAAAAGCGCCTGCTGCTTTTCCTTCTCGACCCGGTCCGAGCGCGGCACCACCGTGATGGCCGGCTCGATGCGCACGGGCTGCTCGTGGACCAGCTTCTCCTGCTTGGCGGCGACCTGTTCGGTACGCTCGGTCTTGGCGACAGCCCCCACGCGGCGATCCTCGCGGGCGGTATAGGAATCACGCACCCGGCGCAGGACGCTTTCGATCCAGCCGCCCACCCGCTCGGCTACCTGCAACCAGGAAAACGAGAAGAACAGCGACAGCCCGATAGCCAGCATCACCAGCAGGATGAGGGTGCTGCCGGTAAAGCCCACGCCCAGACGCAACTGTCCGGCCAGCATCTGGCCGATGACCCCGCCGGCGCCGCTGTTGCCATCCGTGCCACCGGGCAGATGCATGCCCCAGCTGTACAGACGCAGGGCTTCGATACCCAGCGAACCCACCAGCAACAAGGCGAAACCGATGCCCTGCTCCCAGCGCACCCGGGGCAGCATGTCGGGCGTCTTGCCATTGCCGGCCCGCAGATTGCTGGCCAGGCGGTGATAACCCGCACGCACCCGGTGCAGCAGCAGGATGACCCACCACCAGGCGGAGAAACCGAAAAGATAGAGCAGGATGTCGGCCAGATAGGCCCCCAGCATGCCACCCTTGTTGTGCAGGTCGTCGCTGGCGACGGAATGCGACCAGCCCGGATCCGCCGGGCTCCAGGTGAGCAGCACCAGCGTCAGCCAGGCCGCCAGGGCGGCGAACAGGATCCAACGGGCTTCGCGCAGCAGTCCGCCGATACGCGTCTGCAAGGGAGAAGGCCCGTTACGGGTGTTGCGCGAGGCGCGCGCGGAGACATTCGAAATGCGAGGCATGCGCCTCATTATAATTGGGTGTCCATCCAAGAGTATCTGCCAAAGCCATGTCCAAACACGCCAAAGTTCTCATTCTCGGTTCCGGCCCTGCCGGCTACACGGCGGCCATCTATGCCGCGCGCGCCAACCTCCAGCCCATGCTGATCACCGGCCTGTCGCAAGGCGGCCAGCTGATGACGACCACAGACGTGGACAACTGGCCTGCCGACACGGACGGCGTGCTGGGGCCGGACCTGATGGAGCGCTTCCAGAAGCACGCCGAACGCTTCAATACCGAGATCGTTTTCGACCATATTGCCAAAGTCGACTTTTCGAAACGACCTTTTACACTGACCGGTGACACGGGCAATATCTACACCTGCGACGCCCTTATCCTCGCCACCGGCGCATCGGCCAAGTACCTGGGCCTGCCTTCCGAGGAAAAATTCATGGGCCGCGGCGTCTCGGGCTGCGCCACCTGCGACGGCTTTTTCTACCGCAACCAGGATGTAGTCGTCATCGGTGGCGGCAATACCGCCGTCGAGGAAGCGCTGTACCTGTCCAACATCTGCCGCAAGGTCACCCTCATCCATCGTCGCGACAAGTTCCGCGCCGAGCCCATCCTGGTCGACAAGCTGATGGACAAGGTGGCCAACGGCAACATGGAGCTGCGCGTGTTCAGCACCCTCGAAGAAGTGCTGGGCGACGATAGCGGCGTGACCGGCGTGCGTATCCGCAACGTCGAGAGCGGCGCCACCGAAGACCTGGCTGTCATGGGGTGCTTCGTGGCCATCGGCCATCAGCCCAACACCGGCATCTTCGAAGGCCAGGTCGACATGAAGGACGGCTACATCATCACCCGCAGCGGCCTGAACGGCCTGGCCACGATGACCTCGGTGCCCGGCGTGTTCGACGCCGGCGACGTGCAGGATCACGTCTACCGCCAAGCCATCACCAGCGCCGGCACCGGCTGCATGGCCGCCCTGGACGCACAACGGTGGTTGGAGAATGCGGGGCAGTAAGGTCGGCCTGGCCGACCTGAAACGCCTGAAGAAAGACCTGCAAGCCGAGCG
>JAEWJD010000279.1 GCA_023386765.1 Pseudomonadota bacterium
GCCAGCCTGGCCCTGCCGCCGCAGGCTTTCCGCTTCCTCGAATACCATGGGCACAACGACGAGCACCACCTGGCGCGCTGGCTGGCCGCCGTCGAACTGGCGATGGACTGCGATCCCGATGGCCAGGCCGCGCGCCGCATCGTCGATACCGCACGTCGTACTGCGGCCCTCTACCTGATGCAGTTTCACCACGTGATGGAGCAGGCATGAATCCCGAACCGCCGTTTCTGGCCGAGCCGCACGATCCGGCCGACCCCAATCCCTGGCGCGCGCTGTATCTGGATCGCAGCACGCCTTTGCCCGACGCCGTCAAGAAAGCCTGGCTGCAAGACTCCAGCAGCCGATCACGCCAGTATCTGCTGCCGTTTCTGCGACCCCTCGCCCGTCTGTGCATCATCCTGATCCAGGTCATCAAGACGGTGCTCCCCAAGCGCTGGTCGCACTCGCGCCTGCTGCACCGCATCCTGGTGTGGGGACTCAAGCGATTCGTCTCGCCGCAAGCCAACTGGCTGATTCTGCGGCACTTTCACCTGGGCGCGCAGATACTCGCCTTCATCGGCGCCAATTCGCCCGTGCCGGTTTCGACCACCCCGCTTACCCCGCCCGACCTGGATGCGCTCAAGGACGACCTGTTCGTCAAGCACGACGTCAATCTGTTCAACTTCGTCATCCGCCTGAACCAGGCCCTGCGCGAGGCCGGGCAGACTCTGCACGCGCCCGCCGTCCCGGACTTCTCGATGATCGAAGACCCCGGCCTGCGACGGGAGGACATGCCGCAGGGCCGGCTGAATTTTCTCGATCTGCAAAGCGCGATCGAGCTGTTCACGCCGCTCTACCAGCTGCTGCTGACCGACAATGACTTCTGGCGCGCCGCCAACTCCCTGCAGCTGGACGAAACCATCGGCATCTATGCCGCGCAGCTACTGGGAGCCCCGCAGCACCTGGTGCTGGTGAACAACAAACACCCTCTTGTGCCCATGTCGACCCTGCGCGCCGGCTACCGGCTGGTGCTGCACGGCCTGTCGACCGAGATGCTGCACAGTCTGCTGTGCGCCCACCGCGACGCGCAACGCGGGGCCCCGCAGCCGGCCCCCATCGCCTGACTCAGCCGGCGGCCAGCCAGACACGCTCCAACAACGCATCCTGGCTGGCTGCGCCCTGCAACAGGGCGGCCAGACGCAGTACGCGCTTCAGGTACAGATGCACATCGCACTCCCAGGTGATGCCCATGGCGCCATGCGTCTGAACCGTCTGATGCACGCTGCGCGTGGCCGCTTCCACGGCCAGCCACTGGGCATTGTCCAGGCCCTGCCCCGGTTCGCCGGCGTCATGCGCCCCGGCAGCGGCCTGCAAGGCCAGGCCGGCATCATCCAAGGCCATCCAGCACTCCGCCAGACGATGCTTGACGGCCTGGTTGGCCCCTATCGGGCGGCCGAACTGCTGACGATCGCCGGCATAGGCGGCGGCCAGGTGAAGGGCGGCCTGCGCGGCCCCCAGCATCTCGGCGACGCGCAGCAGGCGCAAGCGACAGTGCAAGGCCTCCGACTCCGGGGGTGACAGCGCGCGCAGCCTCCGGCCGCCAGCCGGCTCAGCGGGCAGCCAGCCCACGGGCATGCTGGGATCCAGCCCGGGCCCGGCCGCGATGGCCTCGTGCCACCAGAGCCCTGCGCCCTGACAGGCCACGACAGCCGCCCCCCCGTCCGCGCCCTCGACCAGGCCGTCAGCATCCGCCCAGGCAAAGCCCGGCTCCTGTGCCGGCAGCAAGGGTTGCACGGCCATGGTGGCCGCCAGCGGTAGGCTCAGCAGATGGCAGCCCGCGGCCTGCGCGACCGGCCAGGCCTCCTGCAGGCCCAAACCAAGCCCTCCCGCCGCTTCGGCAACCAGCATCTGCGGCCACCCCTGCTCGACAAGCGGCTGCCAGGCCCGCGCGCGCGTCGGGCCGGGTGCCAGGGCCAGGCGGCAGGCCTGGGCCGGGGAATGGTTTGCCTGGAAAAACCGGATTGCGGCGTCGTAAATCGTTTTCTGGTCTTCGGTCATGCCGCTACCCCCTGGGCAGGCCAAGCAGTTGCTCGGCAATGATGTTGCGCTGGATCTCGGAGGTCCCCGCCAGGATGGTTTCCGCACGCGACCATAAATAGGCATGCGACCAGGCCGCGGCGGCCTCGTCGCGGGGCGCCACAGCCTGGGTGCCCAGGCGCTCCATCGCCAGTTCGAGCAAGCGTTGGTGCGCTTCGCTCCAATGCACCTTGGTCGATGACCCTTCGGGGCCGGGCGGATCGCCGCGCTCGGCCGCCGCCAGCGCTCGCTGTGATTTCAGCCGCAGCACGTCGCTGTCGAGCGCCAGACGCGCCCAGCGGCGGCGTGCGGCGTCATCGCTGCACAGTCCACGCAAGGCCTGCAGCTCCTGGGCAAAACGGACCAGACGCGGGATGAAATACGTCCCCCGCTCGAAACTGGCGGCGGCCATCGCAATACGCCAGCCTCCCTGCTCCTCGCCGACCAATGCGTCACGCGGCACGAACACTTCATCGAAGAAGACTTCGCAGAATTCCGCCTCGCCGGTGAGCTGGCGTATGGGTTGTACACGCACGCCCGGACTGCTCATGTCCACCAACAGAAAGCTCAAACCCTTGTGACGCTGCGCCTGCGGGTCGCTGCGCACCAGCGCGAAACACCATTGCGCGCGATCGGCGAACGAGGTCCAGATCTTGTGCCCGGAAACCCGCCAGCCGCCGGCACAGGGTTCAGCGCGGGTGCGTACCGATGCCAGATCCGAGCCGGCCGACGGCTCGGAATACCCCTGGCACCAGACCTCGCGATTGCTTAACACGCCGGGCAGAAAGCGCTTGCGCTGCGCCGGCGTGCCGAAGTGCAGCAAGGTCGGCGCGAGAATGCCGTGCCCGATGAGGTTCACGCCCAGCGGCGCGCCGCAGCGGGCATGCTCCTCGTGAAAGATGGCCTGCCGGCCCAGCGGCAAGGCCAGCCCGCCATGTTCCAGGGGCCAGCCCAGACCGGAGCCCCCTTGCGCGCAGAGGTGGTCTTCCCAGGCCTGCCGGTAATCCAGCGCGCGGGGCTGCGGCCCGGCGGGCCAGGCCGCGGCGAAGTCGGCATAGGCCCGCGCCAGCCACGCGCGCAGGGCCAGCCGGTAGGCTTGCTCATCGGGCATGGCCGCGATGCGGTGCATCATGCTGCTCATTCCTACTCCAGACGAATGTTCGCGTCGCGCGCCACCTTGGCCCAGGTGGCGATATCCTGCTTGATGAAGTCCGCGAAGGTCTGCGGGTCATTGCCGATGATGTCCAGCCCGAGCTCGCTGAACTTGGCCCGCACCGCGGGTTCCTGCACGATGTCGGCAATGGCCTGATGCAGCTTGCCGATCACCGGCTCGGGCGTGCCTGCGGGCGCCACCAGGCCGAGCCAGGGCATGGCCGAATAGCCCGGCAGCCCCGAATCCGCCACTGTCGGCAGATCAGGAACCGCCGCCGACGGCTGCGCGGTCGTCACCGCCAGCGCACGCAGGCGGCCATCCTTGACGAAAGGCCCCGAGGATGCCCAAGCATCGAACATCAGCTGGATGCGCCCGGCCACCAGATCGGTCAGTGCCGGCGCGCTGCCTTTGTAGGGGATATGCGCCATCTCCACCCCCGCCATGCTGTTGAACAGTTCAGCCTCCAGGTGGGTCGAACTGCCCGCGCCCACCGATCCATAGCTGACCTTGCCGGGGTTGGCCTTGAGGTAGGCGATCAGTTCGCCGACGTTCTTGGCCGGCACCGAGGGATGAACCTCCAACACATGCACCACCGACGCCACCTGGCTGACCGGGGCGAAGTCCTTGATCGGGTCGTAGTTGACCTTGGCATAGAGGCTGGGCGCGATGCCAAGGGACGAAGCAGCCATCAGCAGCGTATACCCGTCGGGCTCGGCACGGGCGACATGATCGGAAGCGATCATGGTGCCGCCACCCGGCTTGTTCTCCACGATGACCGCTTGCCCCAGCTTGGCGCTCAATCGCTCAGCGACCAGCCGACTCATGATGTCGGTCGCACCGCCGGGTGAGAAAGGCACGACGATGCGTACCGGTTTACTCGGGAAGGTATCGGCCGCCTGCGCAGCCGAGGCTCCCAACGCCAGCGCAACGCCGGCCATCAACTGTTTGATCATGATTGTCTCCTCACTGTGTGCCCAGGTTTTCCTAGGCGATTGCGGGCAGGATCAGGGCGTCCAGCACGGCGACGCCTTGTCCGGCCTCTCGGACCAGCAATGGATTAACTTCGATTTCACTGACTTCGGAGGGAGCCGCCAGCATTGCCGCTCCTACGGCAACGATGGCTTCGCACGCGGCCGCGATGTCACCGGCCGGCCCCCGGTACCCCTCCAGCAACGGGTAGGCCTTGAGTTCGCGCAGCATGTCATGCGCCACGGCATGATCGATCGGGAGCAGGCGATGGCTGACGTCCTGGTACAGCTCCGTCAACACGCCCCCCAGCCCCACCGTGAGCACGGGGCCAAACACCGGATCGCGGGTCGCCCCCACGATCAGTTCGGCCACCCCGCGCTCCATTTTCTGCAGCAGCACCCCTTCCAGACG
>JAEWJD010000322.1 GCA_023386765.1 Pseudomonadota bacterium
CCGATGATGCGGTCGAGTTTTCCCGCACCGCCCCCAACATGATCGAGGGCCACTGCCCGCAACTGCTGCAGAACCTGCTGGAAGTGCGCGGCCTGGGCCTGCTCGATATCCGCACCATCTTCGGCGAGACCTCGGTGCGCCGCAAGATGCGCCTGAAGCTCATCGTGCACCTGGTGCGTGCCACGGCCCAGGACAAATTCGAACGCCTGCCGCTGCAGGACATCACCCAGGACATGCTGGGCCTGCCGGTGCGCAAAGTGATGCTGCAGGTGGCGGCCGGACGCAACCTGGCCGTGCTGGTCGAGGCGGCCGTGCGCAATACCATACTGAAGCTGCGCGGCATCGATACCCTGGGCGAATTCATGGAGCGCCAGGCCATGGCGATCCTGCAAAGCAGCAAATAGGCAGCCACGCCCCCTCATTGATGCATGCGCGCAACCTCGCCGCTGGCGAGGCCGCCCGGCCCGCCGTGGCTGCTCAATTCGTGCCACAATCACAGCATGTTAAGAGTCGTCCTCATTACCGGCATCTCCGGCTCTGGCAAGTCGGTGGCCCTGCGCATGCTCGAAGACGCTGGTTTTACCTGCGTGGACAACCTGCCGCTGCGCTTTCTGACCGAGTTCGTCGCCGCCGCCCGCGATGACGGCATGGAGCGCGTGGCGGCCGCCATCGACGTGCGTTCGCCGGGCCAGCTGGCCGAGCTGCCCAACGTCATCACGGCCTTGCGCGCCATGGGCACACAGCTGTCGGTGGTCTTCCTGGACGCCAGCACCGCCACCCTGACCCAACGCTATTCCGAGTCGCGCCGCCGCCACCCCCTCACCGACCGGGCCGCACGCGGCGGGCAATCGCTATCGCTGGCCGACTGCATCGACATGGAGCGCGAACTGCTCGCGCCGGTGCGCGACCAGGAACATGTCATCGACACCTCCGACCTGACGCCCGGCCAGCTGCGCGCCTGGATCCGCGAGCTGATCGACGCCGACCGCTCCCCGCTGGTACTGACCTTCGAGTCCTTCGCGTTCAAGCGCGGCGTGCCCAACGATGCCGACCTGGTGTTCGACGTGCGTTGCCTGCCCAACCCTTATTACGACCGCCACCTGCGCCCGCTCACCGGACGCGACCAGCCGGTGGCCGACTGGCTGTCAGGATTCGAGATCGTGCAGCGCATGGTCGATGACATCGATGGTTTTCTGCGTCGCTGGCTCCCGCAATACACCCTGGACACCCGCAACTACCTGACGGTCGCCGTCGGCTGTACGGGTGGCCAGCACCGCTCGGTCTATGTCGTCGAGGAACTGGCACGCCGCTTCAGCGAGCACGATCCCCTGCTGGTGCGACACCGCTCCCAGCTGCCCAAAGACCCGGCATGATCCTGCGCCGCCTGCCCACCCTGGCCGTCCTGATGCTGGCACTGATCCTGGCCGGCTGCGGCACCAGCAGCAAGCGCGGCGGCGGCTACTACAAGGATGACGGCCCGCACGCCTCGGTGCCGTCCAACCTGGACAGCATCCCGGACGCCGTTCCGCGCGTGGAGCCCCTGGCCAGCGGCCCGAACCGCCCCTATGTCGTGTTCGGCAAGCGCTATGTACCCGACACCTCGGAACGGGCCTACCGACAGGAAGGCCTGGCCTCCTGGTATGGCAAGAAATTCCACGGCAATCCGACGTCCAATGGCGAGTCCTACGACATGTACCAGATGACGGCGGCCCACCCGACTCTGCCCATCCCCAGCTACGCGCGGGTGACGAGCCGGGTCAATGGCCGCAGCATCGTCGTGCGCGTCAACGACCGCGGCCCGTTTCACAGCGACCGCATCATGGACTTGTCTTATGTGGCGGCGCACAAACTGGGCATCATCGGCCCGGGCAGCGGCCCGGTGCTGGTCGAACGCATCCTGCCGACCGAAATCCGTGCCACGCAGAACGCCGCGCCCGGCACTGCGCCCGAGATCTATGCCCTGCCGGACGTGCCAGCGGCACGACCCGTGGCCCTGACAACGGGCCCGGGGGTCTATCTGCAACTGGGAGCGTTCAGCCAGGCGGACAACGCCCACAAGCTGGCCAACCGGGTCAATGATCTGCTGGCCAGCGCCGGCCCCTCTGCCACCATCGAGCAGACGTCCGGCCTGTTCCGGGTCAAGATGGGGCCTTATGCCTCGCGCGAGGCGGCCCAGCAGGCGGCCTCGCAGGTGGCCGAACAAACCGGCCTGATGCCCAGCGTGGCCGCGCAATAAGCGCGTCCGCGCGTTACCAGGGCAGATCCATCTGACCGTCGTTCACACGCCGGGCCCGGGCAGCCTGGCTGCTGTAGCGGTTGCCTTCGTGCAACAGCAGTTCGCGCTTGCGGGCCAGGCCGCCGCCGAAACCGGTCAGTGCGGTATCGCTGCCGATCACCCGGTGACAGGGAATGATGATGGAAATCGGGTTGCGCCCGACCGCCTGTGCCAGGGCGCGCGCTGCCCCTGGCTGCCCCAGCCGGCGCGCCAGTTCGCCATAACCGACCGTCGTCCCGAAAGGCAGTGCCAGCAGGCCATCCCAGACCTTGCGTTGAAATGGCGTGCCCTGCGGCGCCAGGGGCAGGTCGAAATCCCGCCGCTCACCGGCGAACCAGGCCTGCAATTGCGTCTGGGCCTGCGTCAGCCAGCGTTGCTGCAACGGCGAGGCCTGGGCCATGCCGGGCTCGGCCAGATCGGCCTGATCGACGAACCACAGCCCACACAATCCGGCCTCGCTGGCCATCAGCCGCACCGCACCCAGCGGCGTGCCGGCCTCAAGGGCCGCCGCCTCGGCGATCACCCGGCTCATGCACGCTCCTTGCGTGCCAGGGCGCGCTGATACAAAACATCCCGCGGCTGACCGGTGACCTTGGCGGCCACCCGGGCCGCGTCGCGCACCGACACGGTTTCCAGCAACGCATCGAGCAGGGTGTCGACTGCCGGGTCGGCCTGCGTGTCTTCTTCCTCGATCGGCGCGGCGTGCAGGATGAGTACGAATTCACCCTGCTCGCGATGACTGTCGGCGGCCAGCCAGGCGGCGGCCTCGCCCAGCACAAAGGTGTCGATCTCTTCGAAGCGCTTGGTGAGTTCGCGCGCCACGGTCAGCTGGCGCTGCGGGCCGCAGACCTGCAACAGATCGGCCAGGGTGGCCGCCAGCCGATGCGGCGATTCGAACATCAGCACCGGTGCAGGCAGCGCAGCCCACTGAGCCAGCCAGCGCTGGCGCGCGGCCGCCTTGGGCGGCGCAAATCCGGCAAACGCAAAGGCGGGATTCTCATCACTGGTCACGCCGCTGCCCATGAGGGCGGTGATGACGGCGCTGGGCCCCGGAATGGGCAACACCGGATGACCGGCGGCACGTACAGCGCGCACGATGCGCGCGCCCGGATCGCTCACGGCCGGCGCACCCGCATCGGACACGAGCGCCACGCGCTCTCCCCGAGCCAGACGTTCGCAGATGGTCTGCGCGGCCTGGGCCTCGTTGTGCCGGTGGGCAGCCATCAGCGGCGTACTCACTCCCCAGGCATCAAGCAGCGCGCGGCTGGCGCGCGTGTCTTCCGCGGCGATCACATCGGCGCGCGCCAGCGCCTGCCAGGCACGCAGCCCCAGATCGCCGAGGTTGCCGATCGGGGTGGCTACCACGTACAGCGCGCCCTCGGGCCAATGCTGGCCCGCCACGCGTTCGGCGACCCGACGCCAGGCTTCGCCGGCAACCTGAGGGGTGACTTCTTCATTCATACGGCAACCACTGCGGGGGGAAAGACTGTCAGTGTAGCCCCATGTGTCTGCTGCAATCAGCCCTGCGGGGCCTGGCGCGCCTGCGCCGCGCACCCATCGACCCGCGCCACCGGGATGGCCGCCGCGCCGAGCGCCAGGCCTTGCGTCTGTTGCGCGCGCAGGGTCTGACACTGGTGGCCCGCAATGTGCGCAATCGCTGGGGCGAGCTGGATCTGGTCATGCGCGAAGGGCCGGTGCTGGTGGTGGTGGAAGTGCGCTGGCGGGCCAGCACGGCAGCCGGTGGCGCGGCGGCCAGCATCGGCCCGGCCAAGCAGGCACGTCTATGGCGCTGCGCCGAATGCTGGCTGGCCGGTCAGGCTCCGCCGGCGCCCGCGGCACGCTTTGACGTGGTGCTGTTCGAGGCCGGCCAGGTACGCTGGCTGCGCGATGCCTTGCCGCCCCCCATTCATATTGCGTCACAGCGCTTACACGGCCGACAGCGCTCACGCTGATACAAAAAGCGCGCGCGTGAGATAATCCGCGCCATGGATATGACCTCTCGCATGACGTCGCACTTCCGCGATGCGATGACGCTGTTCGAACAAAGCATGCACACGCTGGCTGACCCCCTGGCCAGCGCCGTGGAGCTGCTTTTCGCAGCCCTGGCTAACAACGGCCGCATCCTGGCCTGCGGCAACGGCGGCTCGGCTTCGGACGCGCAGCATTTCGTGGCCGAACTGGTGGGCCGCTTCGAGCGCGACCGGCTGCCGCTGGCCGGCATCGCCCTGAATACCGACACGTCCATCCTCACGGCCGTGGCCAATGACTACGGCTTTGACGAAATCTATGAGCGCCAGGTCAGTGCGCTGGGCCAGCCCGGCGATGTCCTGGTGGCCATTTCCACCAGCGGTAACTCCCCCAATGTGGTGCGCGCCATGGAAGCCGCGCGCGACCGCGAAATGCACGTCATCGCCCTGACCGGCAAGGGTGGCGGTGTGATGGGGGAACTGATCACGCCGCACGACGTCCATCTCTGTGTGCCGCACGATCGCACCATGCGCATCCAGGAAGTCCATATCCTGCTGCTGCATGC
>JAEWJD010000379.1 GCA_023386765.1 Pseudomonadota bacterium
AAGGAGCCGCAGCATGAATGGCTTTGTCAAACGTTATATGCGCAACTACGGCGCGGTGGCCGGCCTGATCATCGTCACCACCGTGGTGCTGATCGCCCTGGCCGCGCCGCTGCTGTATGAAGAGTCACCGTGGATGATGGTCGCCGCACCGCTGATCCCGCCGTTTACCGATGCCGCCTACCCCTTCGGCACCGATATGCTTGGCCGCGACATCACCGCCGGGCTGGTTTGGGGTGCGCGCGTCTCGCTGATGGTGGGGTTGTTGTCGACCGGGGTGGCGTTGCTGTTCGGCATTGCCGTGGGTGCGATCGCCGGTTACTGCGGCGGACGCATCGACGACGCGTTGATGCGCTTCACCGAATTCTTCCAGACAATCCCGCAGCTGGCCATGGCGGTCGTGCTGGTGGCGGTGCTGGGTCCGTCGATGTACTCCATCATGGGTGCCATCGCCGTGGTGTCATGGCCGCCAGCCGCGCGTCTGGTGCGCTCGGAGTTCATGACGCTCAAGCCGCGCGAATTCGTGCAGGCGGGCATCGTGATCGGCCAGACGCCGGGGCGCATTGTCCGCAGCCAGATCCTGCCCAATGCCATGTCACCCATCATCGTGTCGGCTTCGTTCATGGTGGCCACGGCGATCCTGACCGAATCGTCGCTCTCTTTCCTGGGCCTGGGCGATCGCAACATGATGAGCTGGGGCTTCATGATCGGCGCGGCCCGGACCATGATCCGGGAAGCCTGGTGGATGAGCGTCTGGCCGGGTGTGGCCATCCTGCTGACCGTGCTGGCCATCAACTTGATCGGCGAAGGGCTCAACGACGCCCTCAACCCGCAACTGCGCAAGCGCGGCGAATAGGAGGCCAGCCATGCAACAACCCGCTGAACGCGACGTCCCGCTGCTGTCCATCCGCAATCTGAGCATCGCCCTGCCTGCCGGCGGCGACCGCCCCTTTGCCGTGCAGGATGTCTCGTATGACATCCGTGCCGGGGAGATCCTGTGCATCGTCGGCGAATCGGGCTCGGGAAAGTCCATGAGCGCCAACGCGATCATGGGCCTGCTGCCGGACTACCTCAAGCCCCAGCAGGGCGAGATCTTCTTCCAGGGGCGCGACCTGCTGGTTCAGCCCGAGGAAACCTTGCTCAGCATGCGGGGCAAGGACATGGCAATGATCTTCCAGGAGCCGCTGTCGGCCCTGAACCCGCTGATGACAGTAGGCGAGCAGATCTCCGAAGTCATGCGCGTGCACAACGCCTATCCTGGTGCCGCGCGCCTGCAACGCGTGCTGGAGCTGCTGGCCTTCGTGGGCCTGCCCGATCCGGCCACGCTCTACCACGTTTACCCTTTCCGTCTGTCAGGCGGCCAGCGGCAGCGCGTGATGATCGCCATGGCCCTGGCCCTGGAGCCCGCCCTGCTGATCGCCGACGAGCCGACCACGGCCCTGGATGTGACCACCCAGGCACAGATCCTGGCACTGATCGCGCGCATCCAGAAGGAAAAGGGCATGGGGGTGATGTTCGTCACCCACGACTTTGGCGTGGTGGCCGAGATTGCGCACCGGGTCGCAGTGATGGAAAAAGGCATCCTGGTCGAACAGGGCCCTGCCGAGCAGGTCCTGAACCGCCCTCAACACCCTTATACGCGGCGCCTGATCGCGGCTGTGCCGCATCGGCGCGCCGAAGACCGGCCCAGTCTGGAGTCCGATGCGCCCGTGCTGCGGGTACGCAATCTGCAGAAAACCTATGTCACCGGCCACGCCGGCCTGTTCGGGCGCAAACGCGTGGTGAACGCCGTCGATGGCGTGAGCTTCGAGGTACGGCGCGGCGAAACGCTGGGCATCGTGGGTGAATCCGGGTCAGGCAAATCGACCATCGGCAAGTGCCTGCTCAAGCTGATCGGGATCGACGGCGGCGAACTGCTCTTCAACGGCCGCGATATCGCCGGGCTGCCGGAATCGCAGTTCCGGCCGATGCGCAAGGATATCCAGATGATTTTCCAGGATCCCTTCGCCTCTTTGAACCCGCGCCAGACCGTCGGGCGCATCATCAGCGACGGCCCGGTCGCCAATGGCGCCACCCGCGAACAGGCCGAACGCCGCACGCGCGAATTGCTCACCCTGGTGGGCCTGGACCCCTCGGCCTTTGACCGCTACCCGAACCAGTTCTCGGGCGGCCAACGCCAGCGCATCGGCATCGCCCGCGCCCTGGCGCTGGAGCCCAAGGTGCTGGTCGCCGACGAGTCGGTCTCGGCGCTGGACGTTTCGGTGCAAGCCCAGGTGCTGCAACTGTTGAATGAGTTGCAGCAACGTCTGCGCATTGCCATGATCTTCATCACCCACGACCTGCGCGTAGCTGCACAGATCTGCAATTCGGTGCTGGTGATGCACCGCGGCAAGGTGGTCGAGCATGGCAGCCCGGCGCAGATCTTCGACCGGCCGCAGAATCCATACACCCAGCAACTGATCGCCGCCGTACCGGGCCAGCACTGGGATCCGACCCAGGCCGAAACCACATGACCTCCCGGAGCTGCCCATGACCTCGCACCCGCCGGCCAGCCCGGCCGACTGGAACGCCCGCCGCGCGGCCGCCACCCCGCGCGGCGTGGGCGTGATGTGCAATTTTTATGCTGACCGGGCCGAGAACGGAGAAATCTGGGATCAAGAGGGCCGGCGCTACATCGACTTCGCCGGCGGCATTGCCGTACTCAACACCGGCCACCGCCATCCCCGCGTGGAAGCCGCCGTCAAGGCACAGTTGGGACGCTTCACCCACACGGCCTACCAGATCGTGCCCTACACCAGCTATATCGAGCTGGCAGAGCAACTCAATGCGCGCGTGCCGGGCGCGTTTCCCAAGAAGACGGCCTTGTTCACCACCGGCGCCGAGGCGGTCGAGAACGCCGTCAAGATCGCTCGCGCGGCCACCCGCCGACCGGGCGTGATCGCTTTCGGCTCGGCATTTCATGGCCGCACGTTGCTGGGCATGGCGCTGACCGGCCGGGTCAATCCCTACAAGGTAGGCTTCGGGCCATTCCCGGGCGAAATCTTCCATGCGCCTTTCCCCAACCCTCTAGCCGGCATCAGCAGCGACGATGCGCTGGACGGGCTGCGCACCCTGTTTCGCCACGACATCGACCCGCACAGCGTGGCGGCCATCCTGATCGAGCCGGTCCAGGGCGAAGGCGGCTTCAACATCTGCCCGCCCGAATTCATGCGTGCCTTGCGCGCCCTGTGCGACGACTACGGCATCCTGCTGATCGCCGACGAAGTGCAGACCGGTTTCGGGCGCACCGGCCACCTGTTCGCCATGGAGCACTACGACGTGGCGGCCGACCTGACCGTGATGGCCAAGAGCCTGGCGGGCGGTTTTCCCCTGTCGGCTGTCTGCGGCCGGGCCGCGCTGATGGATGCGCCCGCCCCAGGCGGGCTGGGCGGCACCTATGCCGGCCATCCACTGGCGGTGGCCGCCGCGCTGCAGGTGCTGGGGATCATCGATGAGGAAGACCTGTTGGCGCGTGGCCGTCGGTTGGGTGAACGCCTGGCTGGCCAGCTGCGCGCACTGGCCGCCGAAATCCCGGAGCTGGCCGAGGTGCGCGCGCTGGGCGCGATGGTTGCCGCCGAGTTCACCCACCCCGGTTCCAATACGCCAAGCCCCGAATTTGCGCGCCGGGTACAGTCCATGGCGTTGAAGCAAGGCCTGCTGCTGCTGACCTGCGGCGCCGAGGGCAATGTGATTCGCTTTCTTTTTCCGCTCACCATCGGCGACGCGCTGATGGATGAAGCGTTGGACATACTGGGCCAGGCCCTGCGCGGCCAGCCCGCCTCATGACATATCAAGGAGACACGCTATGCAACGTCCTGCTGCCATTCCGACCGTACAGATCGACAATGAGCACGTTCTGGTGACCGAGTGGCGCTTTCCGCCCGGAGCCGAAACCGGTTGGCACCGCCACGGCATGCATTATGTCGTGGTGCCTCAGACCACCGGCAAGCTGCTGCTGGAGACCCCCGAAGGCCAGCGCGAGAGCCAGTTGACCACCGGCGTGTCGTATACCCGCCCGGTCGGCGTCGAGCACAACGTGATCAACCCGAACGATAGCGAGTTCGTGTTCGTCGAAATCGAGATCAAGCAAGCCTGACGCCGCCAACGAGGATCGCCATGAAGGCATTTTTTGCGGAAGAACAATTACTGCACCTGCCGCAGCAGTTCATGCGCTTGGGCCGCATCAGCGCGCCGACCGATGTGCCGGCGCGCGCCGAAACGCTGCGCGCCCAGCTGCAGTCGCGCGGGATCGATGTGCAGGCCCCGCCCGACTTCGGCCGCGAACCGCTGTCCGGCGTGCACAGCGAAGCCTATCTGGACTACCTGGAGCATGCCTATACCCGTTGGCAGGCGCTGCGCGACGAAGGCCTGGATCCGGGCGACGAAGTGCTGCCGAATCTGTCGCCCTACTACAGCGGCCGCCACGAGCTGCCCGCGCGACCGCCTTGCCCGTCGCCGTCCATCGTGGCCCAGACCGGCTACTACCTGAGCGACCTGTCCTGCCCGGTGGGGCCCCATACCTGGCGCGCGGCGCTGCGCTCGACGCATAGCGCAGTCGCGGCCGCCGACTGGGTGCGCCAGCATCAGAGCATGGCCTATGCCCTGTGCCGGCCCTCCGGGCATCATGCACACCGCGATCGCGCCGGCGGCTTCTGCTACCTCAATAGCAGTGCCGCGGCCGCCCAGCGCCTGACACAGACCTGGTCGCGGGTCGCGGTTCTGGACGTGGATGCCCACCACGGCGACGGCACGCAGAATATCTTCTATCAGCGCGCCGACGTCATGACGCTGTCGCTGCACGCCGACCCCAGCGCCTACTACCCCTTCTATACCGGCTACGCCCATGAGCGCGGTTACGGCAGCGGTCATGGCTACAACCTGAACTTCCCGCTGCCTCACGGGGCCGCCAACGACGTCTTTCTGCAGGCCCTGGACAGCGCCCTGGTGGCGCTGCGCGACTACCGTCCGCAGGCGCTGGTGCTGGCGCTGGGCTTTGATACCTACAAGGACGACCCGATCAGCGTGTTGAAGCTCGACCTTGATGCCTACCGCCATATCGGCGAGCGCATTCAGGCGCTGGCCCTGCCCACGGTGGTGGTGCAGGAAGGCGGCTATATGGTCGAGAGCATCGGCCCCGCCCTGGACGCTTTCCTGCAAGGCATGTCGGCGGTGCGCGCCTGACCTCTTTTCGGAGAACACGATGAAACAGATCAACGATATTTCGATCAACGGCGAGCGCCTTTGGCAGTCGCTGATGGAACTGGCCCGTATCGGCGCGACCGACAAGGGCGGCAACTGCCGCCTGGCCCTCACCGAACTGGACGGCCAGGGCCGTGATCTGGTGGTGGGCTGGATGCGCGATGCCGGCCTCGAGATCACGGTGGACCAGGTGGGCAACATCTTCGGGCGCCGCCCTGGACGCGATTCCGCCAAACTGCCGGTAGCCACCGGCAGCCATATCGACACACAGCCCACCGGCGGCAAGTTCGACGGTTGCTTCGGCGTGATGGCGGGCCTGGAGGTCATGCGCACCTTGCAGGATCAGGGCATCGAGACCGACGCGCCGCTGGAGCTGGTGATTTGGACCAATGAGGAAGGTACCCGCTTCGTGCCGGTGATGATGGGCTCGGGCGTCTTTTGCAACGTTTTCCCGCTCGAAACGGCGCTCTCGGCCACGGATATCGACGGCAAATCGGTGCGCGACGAGCTGGTCAATATCGGCTATGCCGGGACCGAGCCGGTCGGCCAGCGCAAGCTGGGCAAGTATTTCGAGGCGCACATCGAACAGGGGCCGATCCTGGAAGCCGAAGACAAGGTCATCGGCGTGGTGACCGGCTCGCTGGGCCTGCGCTGGTATGACCTGACGGTCACCGGCATGGAAGCCCACGCCGGCCCCACGCCGATGCCGCTGCGCCGCGATGCTCTCTACGCGGCCACCTTCATCATGCAGGAGATCATCCGCATCGCGCGCGACTATGCCCCCCAGGGCCGTGGCACGGTGGGCGTGGCCAATGTCTTTCCGTCGTCGCGCAACGTGATCCCCGGCAAGGTGTCCTTCAGTGTGGACTTGCGCCACGAGAATGCCGCGATGCTGGCCGAAATGGATGCGCGCCTGCGCCGCGCCTGCGCTGCGTTGGCCTCGGGCGAGACAGCCGGCTATCCGGTCGAGGTGGATCTGCAGGACGTACAGCACTTCCCGCCCACGCCCTTCGCCCCCGAGCTGATCGATGCCGTACGTGACCAGGCCCGGGCTCGCGGCCTCTCGGAGATGGACATCGTCACCGGTGCCGGCCACGATGCAGTGTACGTGGCCACCGTTGCCCCCACGGCCATGATTTTCGTGCCCTGCAAGGATGGCATCAGTCACAACGAAATCGAGGACGCCAAGCCCGAACACCTCACTGCCGGCGCCAATGTGCTGCTGGGCGCCATGCTGACCCACGCCGGGGTGAGCCAGCCATGAACCCACCCCAGGCGGCGCCTTCGCGCGCCGCCGGCATCGCCTGCTTTCTGGCCGCGCTCGTGGCGCTGGCCAGTTTCGACGCAGGCTCGAAGTACATGCTGGCCTACTACCCGGCCCCCTTCATCAACGTCACGCGCTACACGGCGGTGGCGACCATCGCCCGGATCCTGTTGCTGCGTCACGGGGTGCCGCGCTGGTCGCAGCAGCCCTACCGGCCGTTGCTGCTGGCGCGCGGCCTGGGGCTGGGCACGGTCGGCACCTGTTTCATGACGGCGCTGATCTGGATGCCCTTGGCCGAGGCCACGGCCATCTACTTCACGTCGCCGCTGATCGTGGTGGCCCTGTCTCCCTGGCTGCTCGGCGAACGGGTCGGGCCGACCCAGTGGCTGGCGGTAGTCACCGGCTTTGCCGGCATGCTGCTGATCGTGCGTCCCAACGCCGATCTGCCGCTGCTGGGCACATTGCTGATGGCCATCTCGGCGGTCTGCTACGCGCTCTTTCAGGTAATCACGCGCAAGCTTGCCGGCAAGGTGCACGCACGGGTGCAGTACGCCTATACGGCTTTCATCTGCCTGATCATCACCGCGATCCCTGCTCCTTTTTTCCTGCCCGATCCCTGGCCCGGCCTGACCGATGGGCTGATCATCCTCGGCATGGGAGTGAGCAACGGCCTGGCGCAGATCCTGCTGATCGCTGCCTTCCAGCGCGCCGAGGCATCCACGCTGGCACCGCTGAACTACTGCCACCTGCTGATGGCGCTGGGCTTCAGCACCGTCCTGTTTGACCGCCCGCCCGACGCCCTGGCCCTGGCCGGCACGGCGCTGATCGTGGGCGCAGGCATCTTCCTCGTCAGCCGCGGCCCTGCCGGTGCGCGGCCAGCCAACCGGAGAACTTCATGAACACTCTTGCCGACTGGGAGGCGCGCGCCAAGACGCTGCGCCTGCGTGAAAAAGCGTATATCGACGGCCAATGGGTCGATGGCGGCGAGACGCCCATCGATGCCATCAATCCGGCCACTGGCGAGCGCCTGGCACGGGTGGCCGCGTGCTCGACGGATGACATTGACCGCGCCGTGGCGGCCGCCCGGCGCGCCTTCGAGGCCGGCGTCTGGTCGCGCATGGCCCGCCGCGAGCGCAAGGCCTGCCTGCTCAGGCTGGCCGAGCTGATCCGCGCCAACGCCGAAGAGCTGGCCCTGATAGAAACCCTGGACATGGGCAAGCCCATCTCCGACACGCTGGCCTATGACATCCCGGAAGCCGCCACCACCTATGCCTGGTACGCCGAGGCCATCGACAAGCAATACGATGAAATCGCGCCCACCAACGAGGACGCCCTCGCCACCATCACGCGGGAACCGCTCGGCGTGGTGGCTGCCGTGGTGCCCTGGAACTATCCTCTGCTGATGGCCAGCTGGAAAGTCGCCCCGGCCCTGGCCGCCGGCAACAGCGTCATCCTCAAGCCTGCCGAACAATCCTCCCTGACGGCCCTGAAGCTGGCCGAACTGGCCGAGGCCGCCGGCATCCCCGCAGGCGTCTTCAACGTCACGCCGGGCACCGGCCCGGTCGCCGGCCGCGCGCTGGGACTGCACCCCGATGTCGACTGCCTGGCGTTCACTGGCTCGACCGCCACCGGCAAACGCTTCATGGAGTATTCCGGCCAATCCAACCTGAAGCAGGTCTGGCTGGAATGTGGCGGCAAGTCGCCCCACATCATCTTCGAGGATTGCCCCGACCTGGACCGCGCTGCACTGGCAGCCGCCATCGGCATCTTCAATAATCAGGGCGAGGTGTGCATCGCCGGTTCGCGCCTCTACGTACAGCGGGGCGTGTACGAGGTCTTCATGCAGAAACTCGACGCCTGGGCTGCCAAGATGCAGCCCGGCAATCCGCTGGATCCGGCCTCGATGATGGGCGCCATCGTCGATGAGCGCCAGCTGGCACGCGTGCTGCAGTATGTCGATAGCGGCCAACGAGAGGGGGCAAAACTGCGGGTCGGGGGCCGGCAGGTGCGCCACGACAGCGGTGGCTACTACGTGGAACCGACCATTTTCGAGTGCGCCAGCGAAGACCTGACCATCATCCGCGAGGAAATCTTCGGGCCGGTGCTGGCCGTCACGCCCTTTGACACCGAAGAGCAAGTGCTGGCCATGGCCAATCGCTCGCAATATGGCCTGGGTTCAGGCCTCTGGACTGCAGACCTCTCGCGCGCGCATCGCATGGCCCGGCGACTGCGCGCCGGACTGGTGTGGGTCAATTGCTATTTCGACGGCGACATCAGCGTGCCGTTCGGCGGCGTGAAACAGTCAGGCTTCGGTCGCGACAAGTCCTTGCATGCGCTGGACAAGTACAC
>JAEWJD010000408.1 GCA_023386765.1 Pseudomonadota bacterium
GTCCGGCAAGAAGGCGGTCCCGGCGCCCGCGCCCGCCCCCGCCCCCGCTGCCAAAAAGGCAGCGCCGCGCGCGGCCAAGGCGGCTGAACCCAAGGCGGCCGTTCCCGCCAAGGCGCCGGCCGCCACCGCACGCCCCAACAAGGGCAAGCCCGCCAGCAAGGCACAGGAAGCGCCCAAGCTGTTCGTGCTCGACACCAACGTGCTGTTGCACGATCCGTCGTCGCTGTTCCGCTTCGAGGAACACGACATCTTCCTGCCCATGATGACGCTGGAAGAGCTCGACCACCAGAAAAAGGGCATGTCGGAGGTGGCGCGCAACGCGCGTCAGGTCAGCCGCTCGCTGGACGCGCTGGTACAGGACACCACCCAGCTTGACGAAGGCATCCCGCTGAACAAGCTGGGCAACAAGGACGCCACCGGCCGCCTGCGCCTGCAGACGACCGCGATTCACAGCACCCTGCCCTCGGACCTGCCCATGGGCAAGGCCGACAACCAGATCCTGGGCGTGGTGCGGGCGCTGGCCGAGAAATTCCCGCAACGCGAAGTCACGCTGGTGTCCAAGGACATCAACATGCGCCTGAAGGCGCGCGCGCTCGGCCTGGCCGCGGAAGACTACTTCAACGACCAGGTCCTGGAAGACTCCGACCTGCTCTACAGCGGCGTGATGGCGCTGCCCGAGAGCTTCTGGAACCGGCACGGCAAGGATGTCGAGTCCTGGCAGCAAGGCGGCACGACCTTCTACCGTATCCATGGTCCGCTGTGCGCGCAGTTCATGGTCAACCAGTTCGTGTACTTCGAGGGGCAGATGCCGCTCTACGCGCAAGTACGCGAAGTCAGCGGCAAGACGGCTGTGCTGGCGACCCTGCGCGACTACACCCACGGCAAGAACAATGTCTGGGGCATCACGGCGCGCAACCGCGAGCAGAACTTCGCCATGAACCTGCTGATGAACCCGGATTGCGATTTCGTGTCGCTGCTCGGTCAGGCGGGCACCGGCAAGACCCTGCTGGCACTGGCCGCCGGCATCACCCAGGTGCTGGAGACCAAGCGCTACACCGAGATCATCATGACGCGCGTGACCGTCCCGGTGGGTGAGGACATCGGTTTTCTGCCTGGCACCGAAGAAGAGAAGATGCTGCCCTGGATGGGTGCGCTCGAGGACAACCTCGATGTGCTCAACATGGGCGAAGGCGAAGGCAATGCCGACTGGGGCCGCGCTGCCACCATGGAGCTGATCCGTTCGCGCATCAAGGTCAAGTCGCTGAACTTCATGCGTGGCCGTACCTTCCTCAACAAGTACCTCATCATCGACGAGGCGCAGAACCTTACGCCCAAGCAGATGAAGACGCTCATCACCCGGGCTGGCCCGGGTACCAAGGTGGTCTGCCTGGGCAACATCGCCCAGATCGACACACCCTACCTGACCGAGGGCAGTTCGGGCCTGACCTTTGTGGTCGACCGCTTCAAGGGCTGGCCGCATGCCGGCCACGTCACCCTGCAGCGCGGTGAGCGCTCGCGCCTGGCCGACTACGCCGGCGACGTGCTCTGAACGTCCTTGCGCCTGTCACGACGGCCCTGCTCCTGCAGGGCCGTCGTTTTTTCCGGTGTAGCATCTGCCTGATTACCTGTCTTCCACCCTAACCCGTCTTCCATCATGTTGCCTGTCGGCTTCACCATGGGCGATGCCGCCGGCATCGGCCCCGAAATCATCGTCAAGGCCTTTGCCCAGGGCCTGCCCGCAGCCGCCATCGTATTCGGCGATGCCGGTGCGCTCAGGCGCGCGGCCCGCCTGCTCGGCGTGGCCTGCAGCGTGCGCGAGATCGCCTGCCCCGCGCAGGCAGCCTGCACCCCCGGCCAGATCGACGTGATACAGGCCGGCGCCCCACTGCCGGCTGACCTGCCCCTGGGCCGTCCGGCGGCAGTGGCCGGCCAGGGCGCCTACGACTACCTGTGCCGCGCCATCGATGCGGCACAGGCCGGCGAGATCCGCGCCATCGTCACCGCGCCCTTGAGCAAGCACTCGATGCACCTGGCAGGCATCGATCAACCTGGCCATACCGAAATCCTGGCCGAACGATCCGGCACCGAGCATTACGCCATGATGCTCGCCAACGACGAACTACGCGTGCTGCTGGTGACCATCCATATCGCCCTGGCAGAGGTGCCTGCCCGCATCACCGCACAAGCCGAGATGCAGGCCATCCGCCTGGCCGAGCAGGCCTGCCGCCAGATGGGCGTGGCGCACCCGCGCGTGGCCGTGGCGGGCTTGAACCCGCACGCCGGAGAAGACGGAAAATTCGGCCGCGAAGACATCGAGATCATTGCGCCGGCAGTGGCCGCAGCCCGGGCCCAGGGCATTGATGCCAGCGGCCCCTGGCCGGGCGATACCATTTTCATGCGCGCACGACGCGGCGAATTCGATATCGTGGTCGCCCAGTATCACGACCAGGGCCTGATCCCAGTGAAGTATCTCGGCATCGACCACGGTGTGAACGTGACCGTCGGCCTGCCTTTCGTGCGCACCAGTGTGGATCACGGCACGGCCTTTGACATTGCAGGTCAAGGACTTGCGGATGCCCGCTCGCTGCAGGTGGCCTTTGACCTGGCGCTCGCCATGACCCCAGCCTGACATTGCGCTGACCGGCTTGGCCGGCAGGGCCTCCTACAATACCGTTCACTTTTTCCGTAGACCGGTCTCTTGCCCATGTCCCTTCGTTTCCTGCCTGACCGCTTCACCCTGATGCTGATCTTTACCGTCGCCCTGGCCAGCCTGCTGCCGGCGCAGGGCCAGGGGGTGGAGATATTCAGCGGGATCACCAACCTGGCCGTGGCGCTGCTGTTCTTTCTGCATGGCGCGCGGCTGTCGCGCGACGCCATTGTCGCCGGCGTGACTCACTGGCGCCTGCACCTGACGATCTTTTCGGCCACCTTTGTGATGTTCCCGCTGCTGGGCCTGGCGCTGCGCCCGCTGCTCGAACCGCTGGTCACGACCGAGCTGTACCTGGGTGTGCTGTTTCTCTGCTGCCTGCCGGCCACCGTGCAATCGGCCATCGCCTTTACCTCGATGGCGCGCGGCAATGTGCCAGCCGCCGTATGCAGCGCCTCGGCCTCCAGCCTGCTGGGCATCTTCGTGACGCCCTTGCTGGTGGGCCTGGTGCTGGCCAGCGCCGCCTCGTCAGCGCCGATTTCCTTCGATGCGGTCGGCAAGATCATGTTGCAGCTGCTGCTGCCCTTCGTGCTGGGCCAGGTGTTGCGTCCGTGGCTGGGCGCCTGGGTGCACCGACGCAAGGCGCTGCTCAAATGGGTGGACCAGGGTTCGATCCTGCTGGTGGTCTATACGGCCTTCTCAGAGGCCGTCAACGAAGGCCTCTGGCACACCACCCCCATCCCTGCGCTGCTGGCCCTTCTGCTGGCCTGTGCGCTGCTGCTGGCACTGGCGCTGGCCGGTTCCGAGCTGCTGGGACGGCTGCTGGGTTTCAGCATCGAGGATCGCATCACGCTGCTGTTCTGCGGATCCAAGAAGAGCCTGGCCAGCGGGATTCCGATGGCCCAGGTGATTTTCGCGGGCCAGGCGGTCGGTGCGATCGTGCTGCCGCTGATGCTGTTCCACCAGCTGCAGCTGATGGTATGTGCGGTGCTCGCCACGCGTTACGCGCGCCGCGCCGGCTGAAATCCGGACGCAGCGCCCGCCGGACTCAGTATTGCGGCGACGCCGAAAAGTTCAGGAAGCGCGTGCTCATGCCCTGGAAGGTCAGGCGCACGCTGCCGATGGGGCCGTTACGCTGTTTGCCGATGATGATCTCGGCCGTGCCCTTGTCCGGCGAATCGGGGTTGTAGACCTCGTCGCGATAGATGAACAGGATCACGTCGGCGTCCTGTTCAATGGCGCCCGATTCACGCAAATCGCTCATCACCGGCCGTTTGTTGGGGGGGTGTTCCAGACTGCGGTTGAGCTGCGACAGCGCGATCAGCGGGCAGTTCAACTCCTTGGCCAACCCCTTGAGCGAGCGACTGATCTCCGAGATTTCCGTGGCCCGGTTCTCGCCCGGAATACTGGCGGACATGAGCTGGATATAGTCGATGATGATCAGGCCAAGCTGGCCACACTGGCGTGCCAGGCGGCGCGAACGCGCACGCACTTCCATGGCGGAAAGGGCCGGTGTTTCATCGATATAGACCTGTGCGTCCTGCATCAATTGCACGGCGTGCGTGACGCGGGGCCAGTCCTCGGCCACCAGCTTGCCGGTACGCATGCGGTGCTGGTCCAGCATCCCAACCGAGCCCAACATACGCATGGCGAGCTGCACCGCGCCCATTTCCATGGAGAACACCGCCACCGGCAGCCCTTGCTCGATCGCCACGTGCTCGCCGATGTTCATGGAAAAGGAGGTTTTCCCCATCGAGGGACGCCCCGCCACGATCACCAGGTCACCCGGCTGCAGCCCGGAAGTCATCTTATCCAGATCGGCAAACCCGGTAGGCACGCCGGTGACATCGGATTCCGAATCCCGGTGGTACAGCTCGTCGATACGCTCGACCACCTGCGTGAGCAGCGGCTGGATCTCCTGAAAGCCGCCCGAACTCTTGGCGCCTTCCTGGGCAATCTTGAAAACCTTGGACTCCGCCTCATCGAGCAGCTGGCGCGCCTCCTTGCCTTGCGGATTAAGCGCAGCCGCCGAGATCTCATCGGCAATCGACACCAGCTTGCGCAGGGTGGCACGCTCGGCCACGATTTCCGCGTAGCGGCGGATATTGGCCGCCGAAGGCGTGTTGTGCGCCAGGGCATTCAGATAGGCCAGCCCACCGACTTCCTCGGATTTCCCGGCGCTGGCGAGCGACTCGTTGACGGTAATCACGTCAGCCGGGCGAGCCAGCGAAATCAGGCGCGCGATGTGCTGCCAGATCAGGCGGTGGTCGTGGCGATAGAACTCTTCTTCGGTCAGGACGTCGGCAATGCGGTCCCAGGCGCTGTTGTCCAGCAACAGCCCCCCCAGGACCGATTGCTCAGCCTCGATCGAGTGCGGCGGTACGCGCAGGTACTCGAGTTGGGAATCGGCGGACGTATTCATTGCAGTACTAACCTCAGCGTATCGGTCACCTGGAAGAAAGCGCGCACATCGCGCCACGGCATCTTGCCGGCCAGGGGTTTGAGCAGACGGGCCACCCCGCAGGTCACGCGCGCCATGCGCTTCAAGGCGCTGCGCACGGCGGGATCGGGATTGACCTCGAAATAAGTCTCTAAGACCAGTTTACCCATGACGGGCACCAGTTCGGGCGGCATCTTGCTCAAGGACACAACGGAACTCAGGGTCTGGTAGAGATCATAGGCCTGGGTCAGCGGCAACGACAGCGCCGCGCCGATGTTCTCTTCAAAATCGATGCGCCACAGCAGGGCATCGCGCATGGTGACGTTGCGCACCTGCGCCCCGCCATGCCAGAACCCGCGCACGTGAAATGCCGCCAGATCGGCAGCCAGCATGCGGATCAGGCGCAAACGCGAAGCATCATCCGTGCGCCGCAGAAAATATGGCAGGTCCTCGCCGACGTGCTCCAGCACCACCAGCCCCGGCTCCTGCCACCAGACCTCAGGCACCCGGCAACCGGCCAGCGCCAGGCGCCGCAGGCGCGCCGCCTCATAATCCAGGCCATTGCGCAACAGTACGCCCGGCCGGGGAAACTCGCCCAATGTGATCTTGCAGGCGATGGCCAGCAGCAGTGCCCTCACATAGCGCAGCACATAGCTCACGCCGCGCCCGACACCGGGCTTGCGCCGCTTGATCACACAGCGCACCCCATCGATGGTGACTTCTTTGACCGATTTCACCTGTGCGGCTTCAGGACCTTGCAACCACTCCCGCAAACCCGGCGGCGCATTATGGTGTAACGGTCTTTGAGTCACGCAATTCCTCGACAATTCTGACGGCAATCGCGGCGCGGTGCCGCAGGCTCAACTATAAGCAATCGCACGCGTTAAGAAAAAAGCCGGCACCCGGCCGGCTTTTTTCAACGCGGATCGCGGGCGATCAGTTCATGTCGCCTTCGACCAGCACAGCCACGTCGACCACGACGTCGGCATGCAGGGCGAGCTGGATGGGGAACTCGCCAATGGTCTTGAGCTGGCCGTTGGGCAGGCGGACCTGACCCTTTTCGATCTCGGCAAAACCGGCAGCGCGCAGGCCTTCGGCGATGTCGGCATTGGTGACCGAGCCGAACAGACGACCGTCAACGCCGGCCTTCTGAGCAACCTTCAGCTGATAGCCAGCCAGGCGCTCGCCCAGAGCCTGGGCAGCAGCCAGCTTCTCGGCCTGAACTTTTTCGATTTCAGCGCGACGGGCTTCGAATTCCTTCAGCGCCGCTTCGGTGGCGCGACGGGCCTTCTTCTGGGGGATCAGGAAGTTGCGGGCGTAGCCATCACGCACACGCACGACTTCACCGAGGTTGCCCACATTAACGACTTTTTCGAGCAGGATAACTTGCATGA
>JAEWJD010000008.1 GCA_023386765.1 Pseudomonadota bacterium
GGTGTCGCCCTGGGCGGGGGCCAGCGGCCCACCGCCGGCCTGGGCGGCAGCCGACTCGAGGGCCCGCACGCTGGTGGTGCCGACGGCGATGACGCGCCCGCCGGCCGCGCGGGCGGCGGCGATGGCCTGCACGGTGGCCTCGGGTACGGTGTACCACTCGGCATGCATGACATGGTCGGTGAGGTTCTCGACCCGCACCGGCTGGAAGGTGCCCGCTCCTACGTGCAGGGTGACGAAGGCACGGGCCACGCCCAGGGCCGCCAGGCGCTCCAGCATGGGCTCATCGAAGTGCAGCCCGGCCGTGGGTGCGGCCACCGCGCCCGGTTCGCGGGCGTAGACGGTCTGGTAGCGCCGGTCGTCCTCGGCCTGGGCGGCATGGGTGATGTACGGAGGCAGGGGCGTGGCGCCATGGGCGTCCAGCAGCGCCAGCACCGGGCCCGGAAAGCGCAAATCGAACAGCTCTCCCTCGCGCCCCAGCACTTCGGCCACGATGGCGCCGCCGGCCAGCTCCAGGCGCATGCCCCGGCCCGGCGACTTGCTGGCGCGCACGTGGGCCAGCGCCCGGGTCGGCTCAGTGATGCGCTCGACCAGCACCTCGACCTTGCCGCCAGTGGCTTTCTGGCCGGTCAGGCGCGCCTTGATGACGCGCGTGTCGTTGAACACCAGCAGGTCATGGGGGCGCAGCAGCCCGGCCAGGTCGGGAAAGTGGCGGTCATGCAGCGCGCTGCTGGCATCCAGGTGCAGCAGCCGGCTGCCGCCGCGCTCGGCCGTGGGGGCCTGGGCGATCAGTTCGGGGGGCAGGACGTAATCGAAATCGGAAAGCGAGAGTGTGGACACGGGGAGCTGCGGCCCAAGGCCGTTGCACGGGTTGAAAAGCATCACCGCCGCCAGGCGCCGGGACAACCCGCTATTGTAGACGCCTGGCGCACAGATCGCCGCCACGCCAGATCGCTCCGTCTTAGGTATGCTCTTGTTTTTACTTATCACAGCATATTGTGAGCAAGATGCGACTTCTGGCGAAAGCGCGTGCCGGCCTGGCATTCGGACTCCTGCTGGCCCTCGGTTCGCCAGCGCAGGCGCTGGCCCAGGGGGCGGCCGCGGCCTTGGGGCTGCCACCCAGCCTGGAACAGGCCTGGAAGGCCACCCGCCTGCCCGACGAGGCCTTGTCCCTGGTGGTCCAGCAGGTCGATGGCCCCCGCATGGTGGCCCTCAACGCCCAGGTGCCGCGCAATCCGGCCTCGGTCATGAAGCTGGTGACGACCTGGGCCGCGCTGTCCGAACTGGGGCCGGGTTATGTCTGGCGTACTGACTTCCTGACCGACCCCGGCGTCAAGCCCGATGCCCACGGGCGCCTGAAAGGCTCGTTGTACTGGCGCGCCGGCGGTGATCCGCAATTCATGCTTCAGGATATGTGGGCGCTGCTGCGTGAGCTGCGCCTGCGCGGGGTCAAGGAAATCTCCGATCTGGTGGTCGATCGCAGCGTATTCGGGCAGGTCGCCACCGATCCGGGGGCGTTCGACGGTGCCCCGGATCGTGCCTACAACGCCAGCCCGGATGCGCTCATGGTCAGTTTCGGCGCCTTGCGTCTGCTGGTCACGCCGGATCCGGTGGCGCGTAAATGGGTCGCGACCATCGATCCGCCGGTGGCCGGCCTGCGCCTGGAGGGCAATATCGAATGGAGCGAGGCGCGCTGCCCCGGCCCGCCCGCAGTGGCGACCCAGCCGCTGATCACCCCGCAGGGCATGCAACTGCGCGTGAGCGGGTCGGTGGCGGGTTCCTGCGGCGAGTTCAGTCTCTACCGCCTGGCCTTGTCGCAGGTGGACTACACCGAAGCGGTGTTCCGCTTGCTGTGGCGCGAGCTGGGCGGCACATTCAAGGGTAAGATGCGCGCCGGCGCGGTGCCGGCTGACGCCGTGGTGCTGGCGTCGCACGAGTCGCCGGCCCTGAGTGAAATCATCCGCGTCATCAACAAGCGCAGCAATAATGTCATGGCGCGCAACCTGTTGCTGACGCTGGGTGCCGAGCGCGGCCGCAAGCCGGCCACGGTGGCCAGCAGTGAAGGCGTGGCCAAGTCGCTGCTGGCGGCCCAGGGGCTGGACATGCCCGAGCTGGTGATGGACAACGGCGCGGGCCTGTCGCGCGCGGCGCGGGTGTCGGCCGACAGCCTGGCTTCCATGCTCACGCTGGCCTGGCGCTCGCCCTTGATGCCGGAGTTTTTGTCATCGATGGCGATTGCCGGCGTGGACGGTACCGTCAAGCGGCGCATGCGCGGCGATGGCACCCAGGGCATGGCACATCTGAAGACGGGTTCGTTGCGCGATGTGCGGGCCATTGCCGGTTTTGTGCTGGGCGCCAGCGGCAAGCGCTACGTGGTGGTCAGCATGGTCAACCACGACAATGCGGCGGCAGTGCGCAGCTTCGATGACGCGTTGGTCGCCTGGCTGGCCGAGCAGTAAAACAATACCGTCCGGCTTGCCGGACGGCTGATATCGTTAATTTTGGAGAATCCGCACATGCCCGTGCATGAAATCCGTCATCCGCTGGTGCGGCACAAGCTCGGCATCATGCGCCGCGCCGACCTGAGCACCAAGAGCTTTCGCG
>JAEWJD010000041.1 GCA_023386765.1 Pseudomonadota bacterium
ACGAACAGCGACAGCATGATCAGGACCACGCCCGCCATGAACAGCCAGAAGCTCAGCGAGTTCAGGAAGGGGTAGGCCACGTCACGCGCGCCGATCTGCAGCGGCACGACCAGGTTCATCAGGCCCGTGATGAAGGGCATCGCCATGAAGAAGATCATGATGACGCCGTGGGCGGTGAAGATCTGGTCGTAGTGGTGCGGCGGCAGGAAGCCCGGTGAATCCCCGGCGGCCACGGCCAGCTGGGTCCGCATCATGATCGCGTCGGCGAAGCCACGCAGCAGCATGACGATCGCCACGATGATGTACATCACGCCGATGCGCTTGTGATCCACGGTCGTGAACCATTCGGTCCACAAGTAATTCCACTTGCCAAAGTAGGTGATCGCGCCTATGAGCGCGATGCCCCCCAGGACAACGGCGGCCATCGTTCCCATGACGATAGGGTCATGGAACGGAATGGCGTCTAGACTGAGTTTGCCGAACATCAATTACTCCGCAACAGCGATCAGATTCTTCGTGACAGGCGTACACGTCGCAGGGTCTACACCGGCCATCTTGCTCATTTGGTTATGCATGATGAAGTCGAACATGCCGGCCGGAACGTCGGAGTACAGCGTGACCGGGTTGCGTTCGCTGGGCTTGGCCAGGGCGTCATACACGGCAGGCGTGAGCGCCTGGCCGGAGTCCTTGGCCTGCTTGACCCAGTCTTCGAACTTCTGCTGCGAAGTGGCGATGGCACGGAAACGCATGCCCGAGAAGCCGCCGCCGCTGTAGTTCGCCGACAGACCGGCGTAATCGCCTTCTTCGTCGGCAATCAGGTGCAACTTGGTTTCCATGCCCGCCATCGAGTAGATCTGGCTACCGAGCTGCGGGATGAAGAAGGAGTTCATCACGGAATTGGACGTGATGCGGAAGTTCAGCGGGGTATTCACCGGGAACACGATCTGGTTGACCGTGGCGATGTCGTACTCCGGATAGATGAACAGCCACTTCCAGTCCATCGACACCACTTCGATGGTCACCGGCTTGACGTCGGATTCCAGCGGCTTGTACGGGTCCAGCGCATGCGTGGAACGCCAGGTGATGACAGCCAGGATGATGATGATGATGCAGGGGATCGTCCAGACCACGAACTCGATACGGCCCGAGTGCGACCACGTCGGCAGATATTCCGCCTCGGTGTTGCTCGCCCGGTACTTCCAGACGAACCAGATGGTCATGAAGATGACGGGCACCACGATCAACAGCATGAGGCCGGTGGCGGTGAGGAGCAGGACTTTTTCCTGGGCGCCGACTTCTCCCTTGGGAGAGAGAAGCTCCAACGAGCAGCCGCCGAGCAGCAAAACTGCTCCGACGGCTAACATTCGCGCGAGAGTCGCAAGGTGGGGGTGTTTCACGTACAGCCTTGTGATGGATAGTGAAAGGGTTTGCTGGACCTATAGCAGGACCCTGGAATGTAGCCACCACGGCCGTCCAGGGGGGTGCGACGGAATGACGCACAGAATGGAGACCATCAGGGCCAAGGGGCAGTAACAAGCTTGTTACCCAGGCAGCGATGGCTCCAGAAGCAGGACTCGACGGTGCGACAATATGCCGCACCCCTTCTCCGGAACTTGAAGCAGATTTGCTACTCGATGACCGGTTCGCGCTCAGGACCGGGCTTTTTCATCAGTTTTCGTTGCAAGGAACGGCGGTGCATACCCAACAGCCTTGCGGCAGCCGACACGTTGCCGCCGGTCTCGTGCAGGGCCTGCTGGATGTGCTCCCACTCCAGGCGGTGCAAGGGCGTCATGGTGGCCTCGATGGCGACGCTCTCGGCCTTGAGCAGCCCCAGTGTACGCAGAATCATGGGCGCGGTGGCAGGTTTGGGCAGATAGTCGTCGGCACCGCGCTTGATGGCTTCCACGGCGGTGGCCACGCTGGCATAACCCGTCACCAGCAGGATGCGCATATCGTCGCGCAGCGCCCGCAGGGGCCGTATCAGGGTCAGGCCCGAATCCTCCCCCAGCCGCAGGTCGACCAGCGCGAAAGCCGGCCGGATCTCCTCGGCCACACGCAGGGCTTCGGCAATGTTGCAGGCGATCTGCGTCTCCAGCCCCCGCCGCGCCAGGCTGCGCTGCAGGGTGCGAAGATACAGTTCGTCGTCGTCGATCAACAGACCGACCTGGGAAATCGATTCCGTCATGGTCATCATGCTTGCTTGGCCGCAGCGCCATCGAGCGGCAGATGGAAACTGATGCGCGCCCCGCCGCCTTCGGCAGCAACAATTGTCATTTCTCCTCCTAATTGTTCCACTGTGGCATGCGATAGCGCCAGTCCGACGCCCAGGCCGTCCGGTTTCTGACTGTTAAAGAGGGTGGTGGCCGGCAACAGCGTGCGCGAAGGGTTGAACCCTCGGCCGTGGTCGCGCACCTCGCCCAACAACGCCCCGTCACGGAATTCCAGGTGCAGCTCGACCCGGGGGTCGCCGTGTTCCTCGCCCGCGTCGGCGGCATTGTTGAGCAGCGCCTGCAGCAGATGGGCGATGGCCGGCTCGACCCGCAGCGCCCCCGGCAACGAGCCGGTGCGATGCAGATCGATCGTGGGCCGGATCAGCCGCCACTGGCCGACCACCCGCACCAGGTCCACCTCGGTCGGCACGGCCAGGTTGCGTATCCGCTCACGGCACAGCGCCAGCAGTTCACGCAGGGTCTGGACGTCGGCGCGCAGGGCCGGATCATCGGTCTCCTCGCGGATCTCGTCGGCCAGAAGCGTCATGGTGGCCAGCGGCGTATTCAGTTCATGGGCCATGGCTGCCGCGTGAGTCGCCAGCGCCAAGATGCCCTCATTGCGGGTGAAGCGTTCACGCAGCAAGGCCAGCTCGCGCTCACGCGCCTGCAGGTCGGCCGCCTGGCGCATGGCAAAGATCAGCACCAGCACCGCCGAAATCAGGAAGTTGGCCCCCAGGCCCCAAAGCAGCAGCCCATAGCTGTGGGGGCTGTCCGGCAGCGGCAACCCGAAAATCGCTGCGGCCGCATAACCGGCCAGGCTGGCCAGCGCGGCGGCAAACGCCCACCCCCGGGGCAGGCCGAAAGCCGCCAGGGCAATCAGCACCAGGAACATCGTGCCGAAGGGATTGGTGATGCCACCGCTCCAGCCCACCATCCAGGCCAGCACCGTCATGTCCACCAGCAGGTGGGCAAACGCCGTCCCCGGCGGGATCTCGCCCGAACGATGCAAGCGCAGCCGCAAGGTCGCGTACAGGTTGAAGACCACCAGCGCCCCCACGCCCGCCCACAAGGGCTGCCAGGGCAGGGGCAAGTCCAGCAGCGTGCCGCTCACCAGTACCGCGATCGCCTGCCCGCCGATCGCCAGCCAGCGCAGGCTGCACAGGGTGCGCAAAAAAGAAGTGGCGGAGCTACCGGGCATGAACGGCGAGAAAGACAGCCGGCGCAGCGGCGCGGCAGGAGTCAGGGAATCAGGGCGGACGGACCACCTTCTGGGCTAAGCCTTGGATTGTAGGAGGATTTCCCAGGTATCGCTTGCCCCTGCCGGACGTCGCAGCGCAGCAGGCCTGACGGACTATAAATAGCAATCATTATCAAATATACTCGGAGCCACCTCAATCGCCGGACATCCCCTGCCCGGTCTGTTTTCTCTGGAGGCCGCATGTCCGTGCTGTCTGAAACCGAGCAATTGCGTTCGGAACACGCCGCCCTGCTGCAAGCCTATGGCCGTATCCAGGCCGATTGTTCACAGCGCCTGCAACGCCAGGCCCGGCGTATCGAACAATTGGAAGCCGCTCTGATGCAGGCCCGCATCGGGGTCATCATGCGCGACACGCGGCAAGCCTGGCTGGCCGAGGCGCAGCAGAACCTGACGCTGGACGCCAAACTGCCGCGCCGCCGTCTGCTGGCACGCCAGGTCGAACAATTGCTGGAGCGGGTGCGCCAGCTTACCCGCCAGCGCAGCACGGTGGCGGAGCCCCGCGCCGTGCTCTGCCTGGGCCAGGACGCCGGCGCCGCGCGCCTGGCGCGCCAACTGGTCGAAGGCGGCGGCGGGCGCTTCCTGACCCACGAAGGCGATGAGCAGGCACTGGAGGCCAGCCTGCGCGCCGCCGATCTGGTCATCTGCCAGACCGGCTGCCTGAGCCACGACGCCTATTGGCGGGTGCATGACCATTGCAAGCGCACCGGCAAACCCTGCGTGATGCTGGAACACACCGAAACCGTGGCGGTAGTGCAGCCGCCCGTTTCGCGCCGCCCGGCCTAGGCAACCTTAGTTCAACCGCGCGGGCTCCTCGAACTCCTGCGCCAGCCGTTGCAAGGCGCCTTGCACGGCGTCCTCCTGGTTACGGAACGGATCACCCGGTACCTCCAGCACAGGAAAACCGTAAACCCGTACCCGCGGCACAAATCCCTGCTCGCCGACGGCGAGCTCGATGTCGAAATTACGATCGCCGACCCAACCGCTACGGGCAATTTTCCAATCCATGAGCAAGACTCCTCGCAAGAAGGACGGCGACAGCCGCCCGGGTTGATCATCGCCCCTGATGCAGGCCCCCCATGCTCGCCGATCACTTCTCGTCTGACAAGCCACGAGACAGCGACGCCCGGACGCGATCGTCGCAGATGGAATACCAACCCTAATTCTGATTACAAAATCCACCGCTGCGGTTGATTGCCCCCGGGCGGCGGGCGCCTGCGCAATATCAAGCAATACACCGATTCCAGGCCGCGACACCGGCAACGGGTTGGCAAAGGGCGTGCCGAGGTTTAGGCTAGGATGCATCCGACGTTGAGTTCACGCCGGAACAGACTCTACCAACCTGAAAGGAGATGCTTGTATGGCCAAGAAGCTGGATCCGAAACAGAAGAGTGCTGCCACGGCTCGCCGCAAGCGCCCGCTGGCGACCCCCACCGATCTGTCGCAGGTCGCAACCCGTGACATCTCCGCCGCGCTCAACCAGATCCTGGCTGACGTGTTTGCCTTGTATCTCAAGACCAAGAATTTCCATTGGCACGTCAGCGGTCCGCACTTTCGCGACTACCACCTGCTGCTCGATGAGCAAAGCGATCAGCTGTTCGCCATGACCGACCCCCTGGCCGAGCGCGTGCGCAAGGTCGGCGGCACCACGCTGCGTTCGATCGGCCACATCGCACGGACCCAGCGCGTGCTGGACAACGACGCCGACTATGTCCAGCCGCAGGACATGCTGGCCGAGCTGCGCGAGGACAACAAAGCCCTGGCCGCCGCGCTGCGCGCCGCCCATGATGTCACCGACGAGCATCACGACATCGCCAGTTCCAGCTTGCTGGAAAACTGGATCGACGAGACCGAGCGCCGCACCTGGTTCCTCTTCGAGGCCAGCCGCGACGCCGATCGCATCGGCAACTGCGCCCACGCCCCGCCCGGCGT
>JAEWJD010000135.1 GCA_023386765.1 Pseudomonadota bacterium
GCGGTGGGCACCATCGAGGACAGCTCGGCCAGCGAGAAGCACATGCACAGGTACATGGTCGCCATCAGCAGCGTGGCGACGAACAGGCCGCCCCAACCGCCCTGGGCGAGGCCGAAGTTCCAGCCGGCATAGTCGCCGGAAATGACGTAGGCGACGCCGAGGCCAACCAGCAACACCCAACCGGCGGCGCCTTTCTTGAGTTCGCGTTCCTGGAAATAGCTACTGCCAACGGTTTCGAAATCAATTGCGTGGTGCGGTGGCGTTGAACGGCTGTGTTCGAGAGCCATGGGGGGAATCCTCTTGGATAGGTTGGCAAGTCTCTCCCTAGCAAGCGTCATGCCCCACGCTACAAACTAGTTGTTTGCAGTGATTTGTCAGCCAAGTTCGGCAGGAACGCACCTTTATCGAGCTTCGCGGCACCACGGCGGCGCTCGCAGGCGTCTTGTTCTAACCGGCGGCGGGCGCGGTGCCCGCCGCCTTCAGCCCATCAGAAGAAACCCAGTGGATTGATGTCGTAGCTCACCAGCAGGTTCTTGGTCTGCTGATAGTGGTCAAGCATCATCTTGTGGTTTTCGCGGCCGATGCCCGATTGCTTGTAGCCGCCGAAGGCCGCGTGGGCCGGGTAGGCGTGATAGCAGTTGGTCCATACCCGCCCGGCCTTGATGCCGCGTCCCAGGCGATAGCAAGTATTGATGTCGCGCGACCAGACGCCTGCGCCCAGGCCATAGAGGGTGTCATTGGCCAGCGCGAGGGCTTCGTCGGCGTCCTTGAAGGTAGTCACCGCCACGACCGGGCCGAAGATTTCTTCCTGGAAGATGCGCATCTTGTTGTGGCCCTTGAAGACCGTCGGCTTGACGTAATAGCCTTCGGCCAGACCGCCAGCCGGCTGCGCGCGCTCGCCGCCAGCCAGCACCTGTGCACCCTCCTGCTTGCCGATGTCCAGGTAGGAGAGAATCTTCTCCATTTGTTCGGCCGAGGCTTGTGCGCCGATCATGGTGTCGGCGTCCAGCGGGTTGCCCTGCTTGATGGCGGCTACGCGCTTGAGCGCGCGCTCCATGAAGCGGTCATAGAGCGACTCCTGGATCAGCGCGCGGCTGGGGCAGGTGCAGACTTCGCCCTGGTTCAGCGCGAACATCACGAAGCCTTCGATCGCCTTGTCCAGGAAGGCGTCGTCCTGAGCGGCCACGTCGGCAAAGAAAATATTGGGCGACTTTCCGCCCAGTTCCAGCGTCACCGGGATGATGTTCTGCGACGCGTACTGCATGATGAGGCGTCCGGTGGTGGTCTCGCCAGTGAAGGCGATCTTGGCAATGCGTTTGTTCGAGGCCAGCGGTTTGCCGGCCTCCAGCCCGAAGCCCGTCACGATGTTGAGCACGCCCGGGGGCAGGATGTCGGCGATCAGGTCGGCCAGGATGAGGATGCCCAGCGGTGTCTGTTCCGCGGGCTTGAGCACCACGCAGTTGCCCGCCGCCAGGGCCGGGGCGAGTTTCCAGGCCGCCATCAGGATGGGGAAGTTCCAGGGGATGATCTGGCCTACCACGCCCAGCGGTTCGCGAAAGTGATAGGCGACGGTGTCGGCGTCGATTTCCGACAAGCCGCCTTCCTGGGCACGGATGGCCGAGGCGAAGTAACGGAAGTGGTCGATGGCCAGCGGGATGTCGGCGGCGCGCGCCTCGCGGATGGGTTTGCCGTTGTCCCAGGTCTCGGCCGTGGCCAGGGTTTCCAGGTTGGCCTGCATGACATCGGCGATGCGTTGCAGCATCTGGGCGCGGTCGGCCGCCGGCATGGCGCCCCACTTGGGCGCGGCGCGGTGGGCCGCGTCCAGGGCGGCTTCGATGTCGCGCTCGCCGGAGCGGGCGTGGCGCGACAGCAATTGGCCGGTGACCGGGGTGACGTTATCGAAGGTGGCGCCATCGGCGGCAGGTTGCCATTGCCCGCCGATGAAGTTGCCGTACTCCGCCTTCAGGGCCAGGCGGGTGCCATAGGTGGCAGGGGTGATGGGGGGGGCGTGGCTCATTGCTTGTCTCCGTATGCGGCTGTTGTGGGAATCGCCAGGGCGGCCGCTGCGGCCGCCTGCCTGAAGAACCCAAGCAAATCCCGTGCCAGCAGTGGGGGCCGCATGGACAGCGCCGGATTGCCGTGCGAAAGTAGGGCAGCGTCATCGCCGCCGTGGTCCGTAGCCCGGTCGGGGTGTCGCAATCCGCGACAGTGTCGCGCGACAGGCGTCGCAGAGCGCCGGGCAAGGAGACATCATGGTCTATCGACAACGGGCGTTGAACCAGGCCCGTACCCTTTTCACCGAGCAGGGCATCGAACCGGTCGGGCTGCTGGCCGATCCCTTGCTGCGTTCCTGGCGGCGCTGCGCCGAATCGGGGTTGGACATGCGCGCACGCCGGGCACGCGATCCCCTGACCGATGCCGAACTGCGCCAGGCGCGCCAGCGCAACGAGGACCTGCGTGCCGCAGCGGCGGCAGCGATGGCCGCCTTGCGCGGCCCTGGCCGGTTGCTCATCCTGACCGACGGGCAGGGGCTGGTGCTGGATTGCGAGGGTGACACCGGTTTTGCCGAGAAGGCTGCCCGCGTGGCCTTGCTGCCGGGCGCCCATTGGGGCGAGCAAGCCGCCGGCACCAATGCCATCGGGACCGCCCTGGCCGAAGGCCGTTCACTCGTGGTGCAGGGCGGTGAACACTACCTCGAGGCCAACCGCATCCTGACCTGCAGCGCGGTGCCGATTTTCGACAGTCTGGGGCGGATACGGGGCGTGCTGGACTTGTCCCATCCTGCGGCGCAGGCCGGGACCGAATCGCAGGCCACCTTGCAGGCGGCCGTCGTCCGCATCGAGCGCGCGCTGTTCCAGGCGGCCCACGACGATCATGAGGTGTTGCGGCTGCAGGCGGGCGACCAACAAGCCTGGCTGGCCTTTGACGGGACCCGCCTGGTGGGGGCCGATCGCGATGCGCGGGCGCTGCTGGGGTTGGAGCGTTCGGCGATCGGCGCGCTGCGCTATGACGACCTGTTCGAGGGCGAGCCCCGCAACGGCCAGGCGCGCACGCGCCAGGGCCGCGTGCTGCGTCTGTGCGCCCCGCCGCCCACGGCAGGCCGCCCGCCCGCGATGCCTGCCGTGCCTCGGGC
>JAEWJD010000162.1 GCA_023386765.1 Pseudomonadota bacterium
CCCAGACCATCGTGCCCAATATCACCCAGCCGGCGCCCTATGATCCCCTGACGTCGTTCTCCAACATCGGCCTGCTCGGGCGCTATACCAACGTGTTGCTGGTGCCGGGCGGTTCGTCGGTGAGCAGCGTGCCGCAACTGCTGGCGCAGGCGCGCGATCCGCAGGCCAACGTCACCTACGGCTCGGCGGGCGAAGGTTCGTCCAATCACCTGTCTGGGGCGCTGCTGGGCGCGCTCAGCGGTGGCGCCATGACGCATGTGCCCTATCGTGGCAGCGCGCCGGCGCTGACCGACCTGCTGGCCGGGCGTACCACCTTCATGTTCGACACGCTCAACACCACCATGGGGCGCATCAAGGATGGCAGTCTGCGTGCGTTGGCCGTTTCGGGCCACCAGCGCTCGCCCTTCCTGCCGGACGTCCCCACGCTGGACGAGGCCGGCATGCAGGGCTACGGCGAGGCGGGCGGCGAGTTGTGGTGGGGCGTGGTCGGCCCCCCGGCCATCCCGGCGGCCACGCTGGACAAGCTCAATGCCGCCCTGCGCCAGGCGCTCGATTCGCCCGACGTCCAGGATCAGTTGCAGCGCCAGTATGTGGAGATCTGGAGCAGCACGCCGCAAGGCTTTGCGGACGTGGTGCGGGCCAGCCACGACAAGTGGCGCGGTCTGGTGGCGCGCTCGGCCAAGCCGGCCACGCCTTGAGGCCGGCGCGGCGGCAGCGCGGCTACCGCCGTAGGGCCGCGTCTGTCTGCGCGCCGTGGCGCTTGCGTTGGCGAGGCAGGCCCTGGCGGCCGGCGCGCGCACAGACCGGGGCGGACTCGCCGGGCCGCCCGCCTCTGGCATACTCGGGCTGTGCGGCCGAGGATGGCGTGGCGGGTTTTCAAGGAGCATGACGGTGAAGCGCGAACAATACCTGGTGGCGGGAATCCCCGCCGTGATCATAGTCGGCCTGCTGGCGCTGTATCGACCCGAGGCATTGACCCTGCCGGTTTACATCATCATCGGTTTTGTCTGCGGCGGCCTGGCCGCGGCCGTGTCGGTGTTCGGCAAGAAGAAAAAGTAAAGCCGCGCACGTCGTGGGCCGGTTGTCACAGCCGGTATCGCCTCGAAAGATTGACAAGTGTCTAGGCATCCGCCGCAGGGACTGCATTAGAATTTCCGCATGGCTGCCATTGCCCCTTGGGGTTTTGCTTCGCTGTTAGGCCACGCCCGCGCCGCCTTGCCGTTGTGGGGCTTGCTGGCGGCCGTGTTGCTGCGAGGCCTGATTCCGGCCGGGTATATGCCGGATCCGGGCGCACTCAAGCTGGGCCAGCTCGAGTTGACCCTGTGCACGGCGAGTGGCGAGCGGGTGGCCTTTTCGCTGCCGCTGGGCAGCCTTGCCACGTCCGGCGCGCCGGACGGCCATGGCGTGGCGTCGGATCCGGATTGCCCCTTCGGCCTGCTTTCGCAGCTGACGCCGGCCCTGCTGGCGCTCGCCTTCTGGTGGCCCTGGCGCCCGACGCAACATCGGACGCGCCGACGGACCTGGGCCGCGGCCCCTCCCTCCCTCCGTCTGACCGGCCCCGCCCTGGGGCCACGCGCGCCGCCCTGTTGAGGCTGCCGCGCGCTGCCTTGCCGGGTGGCGCGGTGTCCCGGAGAGCCTGCGCGCGCAGCGCACGGCTCACTTGATCATCGGGTGTCCGGGCAGAGACCAGCCGCAAGGCGGCAGGCCTGCCGGACTCAGGAGCGATCCATGTTGCGTAGACGATTGTTGGCCAAAGGGGGCGGCGCCGATCGCCAGGCCCTGGCCGCAGGTTTATTCGAGTTTCTGGGGTTGGTCGATGAAATCGGCCGGGGCGTGATGCTGCTCAAACCCATGTTGCCCGCCGGGCGGCGCCTGCTGGCCCAGGTGCTGGAAGAAATGGGTCTGCCCAGGCTCAGGGGCCGGGGCGGATTTCAGCTGATGGGCGGGCGCACCGTCAGCATCCGCGAACTGTCGGGCAAGCCATTGGGAGCGGTGGGGCCGGTGATCTTCGGGCTCGACCTGGATGCCGAGGATGTGCGTTATCTCGAAAGCCTGCCGGACTGGCATGCCCTGGTGGAAGTCAGTACGGCCACGGGGCGTCAGCCGGCCCGGGCCGGGCAGGCGCCGGTAGAGATCATCTACGACGCCAGCCCGGCCTGAAGCCCGTGTGCGCCGCGCACGGCGTGGCGCACACGGGCGGCGGGTCAGCCGGGGATGCGGACCCAGCCTTCCATCAGCACGCGCGCGCTGCGCGACATGATGGCCTTGGTGACCGTCCATTCACCATCGACCCGCTTGGCTTCGGCGCCTACGCGCAGCGTGCCCGAGGGGTGGCCGAAGCGCACGCCGTCGCGCTCGCCGCCGCCGGCGGCCTGGTTGACCAGGGTGCCCGGCACGGCGGCTGCCGTGCCGATGGCCACCGACGCCGTGCCCATCATGGCGTGATGCAGCTTGCCCATGGACAGGGCACGCACCAGCAGATCGACGTCACCGGCGGCGATGGCCTTGCCGCTGGAGGCGATGTAGTCGGTGGGCGGGGCCACGAAGGCGACCTTGGGCGTGTGCTGGCGCGAGGCCGCTTCTTCCAGGGATTTGATCAGGCCCATGCGCAGCGCGCCATGCGCGCGAATGGTCTCCAGGCGGGCGAGCGCGGCGGGATCGCCGTTGATGGCTTCCTGCAGTTCGGTGCCGTTGTAGCCCAGCGCTTCGGCCTGCAGGAAGATGGTCGGGATGCCCGAGTTGATCATGGTGGCCTGGAAGCTGCCCACGCCCGGAACGTCCAGGGTGTCGACCAGATTGCCGGTGGGGAACATCGAGCCGCCATCTTCGCCGTCGTCGGCCGGGTCGAGGAACTCCAGGCGCACTTCGGCGGCGGGGAAGGTCACGCCGTCGAGTTCAAAATCGCCCGTCTCCTGTACCGCACCGTCGGTGATGGGCACATGGGCCACGATGGTCTTGCCGATATTGGCCTGCCAGATACGCACCACGGCCACGCCGTTGCGCGGCACGCGGTCGGGATCGACCAGCCCGTTGCTGATGGCGAAGGGGCCCACGGCGGCCGAAAGGTTGCCGCAGTTGCCGCTCCAGTCCACGAAAGGCTGGTCGATGGAGACCTGGCCGAACAGATAGTCCACGTCATGGTCGGGACGGCTGCTCTTGGCCAGGATGACGGTCTTGCTGGTGCTGGACGTGGCCGCGCCCATGCCGTCGATCTGCTTGCCGTAGGGGTCGGGGCTGCCGATCACGCGCAAAAGCAGGGCATCGCGGGCCGCGCCCGGGACCTGCGCCGCTTCGGGCAGGTCCGTCAACTTGAAGAACACGCCTTTGCTGGTGCCGCCGCGCATGTAGGTGGCGGGAATCCGGATCTGGGGTGCGTGGGCCATGCTGGCCTCCTGATAGCGGGGTTCGTAAAGGGACAGGCGGCCGGCGCGGTGTCGCGC
>JAEWJD010000176.1 GCA_023386765.1 Pseudomonadota bacterium
AGGGCCAGGAGGCTGCCGCGAAAACGGCGTGTCGATTGCACGCTACGCATCATTCATACCTTTCAAAGGTCGTGCCCGCCGGGGTCGGTTCAGAGACGGGCTGATAGCCCGGAATGCTCTTGTTGAGCAGCTTCAGGGGATCGGTCCCCAGAGCGCCCAGCCCGGTGAGTTCGAGTTGGAAGAAAACTGCCGAGTTGGTGTCGTTGGCCGCCACGGCATAACGCTGGAATACGACCCGGCCGGTCCAGCAGCAATCGCCTTTGTACTCCAGCCCGGCGATGGCCTGTGTGACACGTGGAGAATCGTGGGCGCCAGAGATGCCGCCCGAATCGGTGCTCATCGAGTAGTCGACGCGACCAACACCATACCAACGATTGGAGAAGGGCCACTGCAGTGCCAGACTGATCTGATTCTGCCCGCGCGGCGCATAGGAAATGTTGTTGACCGGTTCGCGCTGGTAACGATACGCAAGCGCCACCGTGGTCTGGCGCTGCGGCGCCCAGCGGGCGCTGACCATCCCGCGCGACCACTTATTGTCGTAGGGGTTGTACTGGGCCGCCATGTCGGTGGTCAAGGTATCGGTCAGGGCAGCGCTGGCCCCACCAGGAAGTCCGAACGCACGTTCTCGCGCGGCGTCTCGCCGGGCAGGGTGACACGCTGGTCTTCGAAGTAGATGCGCTGCGCGGCCGACAGCGCCACGCGCTGGAAGCCCGTGTTGGCGTCAAGCCAGCGGGTGGTCATGCCCACGGTCAGCTGGTCCGCATTGACGATGCGGTCCCAGCCGCCGGTATAGATGTTTTCCTGGAAGGCCTGCTCGAAGCTGAAATCCGCCAGGCTGGTGTCGTAGACCGGCAGCGCGTTCTGGTTGCGGTACGGCACGCGCAGGTAGTACAGGCGCGGCTCCAGGGTCTGCAACGAAGGCTTGCCAAACAGCGACGTGTCACGTTCGAAGGTCATGCCGGCATCCAGCGACAGGATCGGCACCGTGCGCGAGGTGTTGCGCTTGTAGGGTGCCAACCCGCCCAGACCGTTCCAGTCGCCGTTGTACCAGTCGGTGTGGTACTGCGTGTAGTTCACGCCGACCTTGGGAGTGATGTACCAGCCGGCGCGCACGATCGGCATGGCCACGCTGGGATAGATTTCCAGGCGGTCACCCTGGGGGCCGATGCGATTGCCGTTGAACAGCGGACGCCGGAAACGCACTGCCGTGCCGTCCAGGCGCAGGTCCAGGCCGTTCCAGTCGTAGCGGGCGCCTTGCAGGAAGAATTCCGGCACCTTGTCATAGGGCGGCACGATCGGTGCATCGGGATCCTGCAGCGTACGGTACTTGTAGACCTGCACATAGGTCTGCCAATAATTGTTGGCCCAACCCACCCGGCCCTGGCGCGGCAGGTAGGTGGTCGAGGCGGTATTCAGCCCCAGCGTGGTCATGTCGCGATAGTAGTTGTCTTCGGACACGCCATTCAGATCCCAGGCGGCGTAGAAGCCGTTGCCCAGGAACTGCCGGTGCATGAAGCGATACATGTACCGGTTGAAGCCCGCATCGCGGTCATTCTGCAGGTAGGTGCCGGACACCGACCCCATGTAGGAGTCGCCCATGTAGCGGAACTCGCCGCCCATCTGCAGGCCGCGCTTGCCCATGTAACGCGTGATCAGGGTGGCGTCGTAGTTGGGCGCCAGGTTGAAGTAGTACGGGATCGAAAGATCGAAACCGGTCTTCTTGGAAGTGCCGTAGGTCGGCAGCAGGAAGCCCGACTTGCGCTCCTTGCGCACCGGGAAGGTCAGGTAGGGCGAGGCCAGGATGGGAACATCCTTGAAATACAGCACCCCGCTGCGCGCCACGCCTTCGTTTTCGTCGAAATCCAGGTCGACCGAGTCGGCCTTGATGTACCAGGAAGGATGCTCGCAGGCACAGCCGCTGTAGACCACCTTGCTCAGGCGCATCTGTGAACGCCCGAAAATATCGGCATGTTCGGCGCGCGCGGTGCCGCCACTGGCACCGATCCAGAAGTTGGGCTGGTCGATCTCGCCGCTGTAGGTATTCAGGTTCAGGCGCGCGGCCGGCCCCGTCACGACCGTGGCGTCGCGCATGATGCGGGCGTTGCCCTCGATCTCCACATCGCCGGTGTCATTGCGGTAATGGATGCTGTCGCCCTTGACCACCCCATCGGCGCGCCGGACCTGGGCATTGCCCTTGAGCCGCATCTCGGAAGACGGCTCGCCGGAGATGTCGTCGGCTTCCATGAAGGCGGGCATTTCATCGTCGATGAAGCGCCTTTCCCTCAGACCCGGGGAAACACGCAGGCCGGGCATCTGCAACCCGTTCGAGGCTTGCGCCGACCCACCCGCGCCGGCGGTGGTGACATCCGGGCTGCCCTGGGCCTGCACGGCCCCGGCAACGCTGAGAGCGGAGAGGATCAACCACCGGATCATATGCACGAGTAAAAACCAACCTGTCTCTGTGTAGGCATGCCAGCCCGGACGAAGGCTGGATCAACCCGGTATTATAGAGAAGCCTCGACCGCCCGGTTGGCCGGACTGTCCATGGCAGAACGCCGCCCCCTGCCGGGCAGGCTCCTCCCTTGAATCCCGCATCCCGCTAAGACGGCCACCTTGAACGCCCCTCAGACCGACAATCGCCTGGCGGAAATCCACGCCTGGCTGGCCAGCCTCCCTCGCGAGCTGGGCCTGGACCCCGCCACCCTCACGCCGGTGACCGGCGACGCCAGCTTCCGGCGTTATTTCCGCCTGCAGGCCGCCCGTGGCCCGCTCATTGTCATGGACGCCCCGCCGCCACATGAGGATGTACGGCCCTTTGTGCACGTAGCCGGCCTGCTGGCCGCCAACGGCGTGCACGTGCCCGACATCCTGGCCCAGTCGCCGGACCAGGGGCTGCTGCTGCTGAGCGACCTGGGCAGCCTGAACTACACCCAGTGCATCCGCCAGGGCGTGGACGAGGCGACGCTGCAACACATGCAGCGCGGTGCGCTGCAGTCGCTGCTGCGTGTGCAACAGTCCGCCCCTACCGGCCTGGCTGCCTACGACACCGCACGCCTGCGCGAAGAACTCGAACTCTTCCCGCAATGGTTCGTCAAGGTGCACCACCAGACCGAGCTGGACGACGCCACCCGCCAGAGCCTGAATCAAATGTTCGACCTGCTGTCGAACGCCAACGGCCAACAGCCCGGCGTCCTGGTGCACCGCGACTACCATTCGCCCAACCTGATGTTCAATCCCGACGGCGAGCCCGGCGTGATCGACTTCCAGGACGCGCTGTGCGGGCCCATCACCTACGACCTGGCCTCGCTGGTCACCGATGCCCGCACTACCATCGAAGAACCGCAGCAACTGGACATGGCCATCCGCTATTGGGAGATGGCACGCCGGGCCGGCCTGCCGGTGGATCACGATTTCGCCGATTTCCACCGCGCCTATGAATGGATGAGCCTGCAGCGCAACCTGCGCATCCTGGGTGTGTTCGCCCGCCTGACGCACCGCGACCACCGCGACAACTACCTGGAGCACATGCCGCGCATGAACGCGTATGTACGCCAGGTGGCCCAGCGCTATGGCGTGTTCGCCCCCCTGGTCCGCCTGCTCGATCGCCTCGACAAGCGCGAGCCCACCGTGGGATACACGTTCTGATGCGCGCCATGATCCTGGCGGCCGGTCGCGGCGAGCGCATGCGCCCGCTGACCGACCATACGCCCAAGCCTCTGCTTTCGGTGGCCGGCAAGCCCCTGATCGTCTGGCACCTGGAGCGCCTGGCCGCCGCGGGCTTCACCGAGGTGGTCATCAACCACGCCTGGCTGGGTGCCCAGATCGAGGCGGCACTGGGCGATGGCAGCGCCTACGGCCTGCGGTTGCGCTATTCGCCCGAATCGCCCGCGCTGGAAACCGCCGGCGGCATCGCCCAGGCGCTACCGCTGCTGGGCGAGGGTCCCTTTCTGGTCATCAATGGCGATGTCTGGTGCGACTGGGATCCGGCGCAAGCGCACGCCCGGGCTGCCGGCCTGCCCGCCGGCGGCGCCTGGCTGCTGCTGGTGGACAATCCCTCCCAGCACCCGCAGGGCGACTTCCGCCTGCACGCCGATGGCCGGGTGGGCGAAGCAGACAGCGAACGTTTGACCTTCTCCGGCATCGGCATCTACGATCCGGAGTTGTTTGCGGCCCTCCCCGCTGGTAGCCCGGCACCGCTGGCGCCGCTGCTGCGCCAGGCCATGGCCCAGGGCCGGGTCCGCGGCGCCCGCCACACGGGCCGCTGGACCGATGTCGGCACGCCTGAGCGCCTGGCCGCGCTGGCGCAGTCGCTGCAGAACGATTGAAGCGGGCCAGGGTCTATTTCACAGTATCAACGTCGGAAACCAGAGGTGACCGCCCCGCGGCAGGGCGGGCAGCTCGCGGTATCCTCTGACAATTTGGCTCGCGCACCAGGGCGCGCCGCCGCAGCTGCTATAGGAAGTGTGTTCGCATGGGGATCTTCGGTCGATCGCAAAAAACGGTATTCAAACCTTCTCTCTATCAGCCCGGCAAACGCTCGCGGCGCATGCCGCGCTGGCTGGTGCTGCTGCTGATCGGCATCGGCCTGGGTGCCGGCGGCGTGCTGTTCCTGCAGGCCAACTACGGCCCGCAACGCCTGACGGTAGAGCAATCCGAGCAACTGCATTCCGAACTGAGTGCCGCCAACCTCGACCGCCAGCGCCTGCAAGGCGAGCTCGACAGCGTGCAGACCCAGCTCGACAAGAGCAAGCAGACCCAGGCGCAGGGCAATGAAGAACTGGCCCAGGCACGCACGCGCCTGGCCGCCCACGACCAGGAAGTCGGGCTGTTCCTCGATGCCATGCCGCCCGACCCGCGTGGCGGCGACATCGGTGTACGCGCCGCACGCTTCCAGCGCCAGGATGGCAAACTCGACTACCGGGTGCTCGTGATGCGCGAGAACGACAAGGCGCCGCCTTTCGAGGGCACCATCGATCTGGCCATCGAAGGCACCTACGCCAACGGACGCCGCGACCGCTACACCCCCGACCCGCTGCCGCTCACGCTCAGCAACTACCAGCATGCGGTCGGCGAACTCACGCCGCCCGAAGGCTTCACGCCACGCACCGTCGTGATCCGCGTGCTGGACGCCCAGAAGCGCCAGCACGCCATGCGCATCTACAACGTGCGCCCCTGAGCGGGCTGAGGTGTAACATCTCCGGGATCAGCGCCGCCGCCGGGCGGCGCACCGACCGGAGCCTCCCCGTGAAATACCGCAAACTTGGCCGCACCGATCTGTCGGTCAGCCTGATCGGCCTGGGTACCATGACCTGGGGCGAGCAAAACACCGAAGCCCAAGCCCACGAGCAGCTCGACTTCGCCCTCGAGCACGGCGTCAATCTGGTGGATACCGCCGAGATGTACCCGGTGCCGCCCAAGGCCGAGACCCAGGGCCGTACGGAAGCCTACATCGGCACCTGGCTGGCCAAAACCGGCCGACGCCAGGACATCGTGCTGGCCAGCAAGGTCGCCGGGCCGGTACGCGACGCCAAGCGTCCCAGCCACATCCGCGACGGCAAGACCCACCTCGACCGCAAGAACATCACCCAGGCGCTGCACGACAGCCTGCGCCGCCTGCAGACCGACTACCTCGATCTCTACCAGCTGCACTGGCCGGATCGCACCACCATGACCTTCGGGCGGCCTTTCTACCCCTGGGCCGACGACGCCCATACCGTGGCCATCGCCGAAACCCTGGACGTCCTGCGGGACTTCGTGCGCGAAGGCAAGGTGCGCCACATCGGGGTCTCCAATGAAACGCCCTGGGGCGTGTCACAGTTCCTCAAGCACGCCGACCAGGACGGCCTGCCTCGCATCGCCACCATTCAGAACCCGTACAGCCTGCTCAACCGCCACTACGAGCAGGGGCTGTCTGAATTCAGCCGCTTCGAAGACGTGGGCCTGCTGGCCTATTCGCCACTGGCCATGGGCATGCTCAGTGGCAAGTACCTGGATGGCGCGCGCCCCGAAGGCGCACGCCTGACGCGCTATGAACGCTTCACGCGCTACAGCAACCCGCAGTCCGAAGCCGCTACCGCCGAGTACTGCCAGCTGGCGCGCGAACATGGCCTGACGCCGACCCAGCTGGCGCTGGGCTGGGTCAACGTCCAACCGTTCGTCACCAGCAACCTGATCGGCGCCACCACCCTGGAGCAACTCAAGGAAAACATCGGCACCGCCGACGTCAGCCTGTCGCCGGCGCTCATTCAGGCCATCAACGCCATCCATACGCGCTGGCCCAACCCCGCCCCCTAGCGCGGCGCACGCGCCTGCCCGTCCAGGTTTTTCGGCGTCACGCCGAAATGACGCCGGAAGGCATGGGTGTAGGCGCTGTGGCTTTCGTAGCCGCAAGCCAGGGCCAGCGGCAGGACGGGCTGGCCCGCCACCAGCCCGTCCAGCGATGCCAACAGACGCGCCCGCAGGCGCCACTGACCGAAACTCATGCCGGTCTGCCGCTGGAAGTGGCGCTGAAACGTCTTCAGGCTCATGGCCAGGCGCTCGGCCCATTGTCCGGCCTGGCGCTCCCAGGGCGCCTGCTCGCCCGTCAATGCAAGGCAGACCTGGCCGATACGGCTGTCGCCAGAGGGCCAGGGCAATTGAAACGCCGGCTCCTGCGGCACGGCCAGCTCTTCGCGCAACAAGGCGGCCAGCAAGCGGCCGCGGCGGCTGCGCTCTGCCTGCAACCCCAGGCGGGCCAATTCATCCACCAGCGCCTGCAGCAGCGGCGACACCGGCAGCACCCCATCGTGCTGCGGCAGCCCGCCGGCGCGGCGTCCGTCCACGAATACACACCGCACCCGGGTCGCGCTGCGCATGCGCAGCCGATGCGGCACGCCCGGCCCCAGCCAAAGCGCACGCGAAGGCGGCACCACCCAGCAGGCCTGCACCGTCTCAACCCGCAGCACGCCCGCCATGGTGCAGAGCAATTGGCTGCGCCCGTGCTCGTGCATGGGCACCAGCGTCCCAGGCGCGTAGTCCTGCGCCATCCCGGTGATCACCGCGCCTGCAGCCTCATGGGCAGCGAAATCGTGCTCCGCCAAGATTGATCCTTTCTCTACATAATCTGACTTATTCTATTAAAAAAGCCAACTCAGATCTGCCTAAGATGAAGGCTGACTCCTTGACCGGCTTGCCCTGATTCCCCATGTTCGCGCTGCCCCTCCGTGCCCGACTACTGCTGACCCTCGGTCGGGGCTCGCCGGCGCACCGCGCGCCATCGCCCACCTGATTCCCCCGGGCCCCGACCTCGCAC
>JAEWJD010000354.1 GCA_023386765.1 Pseudomonadota bacterium
GTCCAGGCGTATCCAGCGGGCTCAGCCCAGATCGCGCAACCAGTCAGCCGGGCAAGGCGCGGCGATATCCTGGCGCGCGGGCATCAGCAACTCGGCACTCTCGGCGGCCCGGGTGGCCGCCAGCGCCTGCACCAGATAGTGGGTCGCGCGCTCAACGGCCTGCGGCAGGTTTGCCCCGGCCAGCAGGTGGGCGCTGAGCTCGGCGCTGAACAGGTCACCCGTGCCCTTGGGTGTGGTTTCCACCCGCCGATGACGCAACAACTGGGCATTGTCACGCGTGACCACCAGCAGCTGCAGATGATCCGGCGGGCAATCTTCCTGCGCCGCGCTGGTCACGACCAGCCACTGCAACCCTTCATTGAGCAGGCTGCGCGCAGCGGCCACGGCCTGGTCAATGCGCCCGACCTCGCGCCCACTGAGCAGGCCAAGCTCGAAGCTGTTGGGCGTCAGGCCATGCGCCTGTGGCAGGACATGTTCGCGGCTGGCCCGGGCCAGACCGTCGGCGACATACAGACCATGGTCATCGTCGCCCATGACCGGATCAACCACCACCTGCACCTGCGGGTGTGCCTGCCGCATACGGGCGATCCAGCGGCCCAGGGCCACGGCCTGGCCTGGGCTACCCAGATACCCCACCAGGATCGCACGCAGGCGCGCCAGCGCGCCGCGCGCTTCCAGGTCTTCCAGATAACCGTCGAACCAGTCTTCCGGTATCGGGCCGCCATGCATGCTCGGATAATGCGGCGTATTGCTGAACAGCACCGTCGGCACGACCGCGGCACTCAGGCCATGGGCGCGCAAGGCGGGCGCGGCGACGTTGTTGCCGACGTGGCCATAAACCACCTGCGACTGCACCGATACCACATCGAACAGCAAAGGCCGCCCGGTGGCGAGATATCCTTGCTCGGAAGCCATGAAGGTCTACCTTTATGAAGACGACAAAACCAACGTCGTGTCGCCACGACGGAAAACGGACCGGTGGTTCAAGGCTGGGATTGTTCCAGAACAGGACCCGGTTCGACCAGCGGCAATCGCGGCCAGCGCGCCTGCCACAGACGCGCGGCCGCTTCCGCGCACAAGACCCCGACAGCCGCCCAGATGGCCAGATAAGTCGGCCAACGGGCCGCCTCGATCTGTTCACCCAACAATAATGCCACCACCACCAGCAACAACGGCTCGACATAACCGAGCAGGCCGAACAGAGCCAGCGGCAACCGCTGGCTGGCCGCGATCATGGCGAGCAAGGCCGTGGCGCTGATGACACCCAGGCCCAGCAGCAAGCCAAGCTGCAGCGGATCCGGCAACGACCAGGAGGCGCCCTCGGCCACCACGGCCAGCGCCACCGGCAGGCTCAGTGCCAGATCGAGCCACAGCCCGGCAAGGTTATCGGTACCCAGCCGGCGGCGCAGGAGGTAATACGGCGGGAACCCCAACGCCACCAGTGCCATCGGCCAGGACAAATGGCCTGCCTGCAGGATTTCATACGCAACACCCAGGCCTGCCAGCACACTGGCTGCCTTGCGCCACGATGAGAGTCTTTCACCGAAATACCAGCGGCCGGCCAGCACCAGCATCAAGGGCAACAGGAAGTAGCCCAGCGACACATCGAGCGCATGCCCATGCAACGGTGCCCACATGAACAGCCACAACTGCACGCCCAGCAGGAATGCCGATGCCAAGGTACCCAGCCACAGGGCAGGCTCGGTACGCAGGCGGCGCGCCCGCGCGCGCAGCTGCCTGCCCTGTCCCGCCGCCATGAGCACGGCGGTCAACAGCGGCAGGCTCAGAACGATGCGCCAGCCATAGATCTGCAGGCTGTCCAGCGGGGCCAGCCAGCTGGCGTAGTAATACATGAAGGCGAACAACGACGAGGCCAGCAGCGAGCAGCCCACGCCGCCAGCCACCGATACGACAGGACGGCTCATTTCCCGGCATCGTCCCCGTCGGCTGTCGGCCAATAGAAACTGTCCGGCGTGGCGCGCGCGCCGAAGATGGCCTGCCCGACGCGGACCACGGTCGCGCCTTCCTCAATGGCGATCTCGAAGTCCCCCGACATCCCCATCGACAGCTCTTCCAGACTGACGCCTTCGGGCGCCTGCTGGCGCAGACGTTCACGCAGTTCGCGCAGCAACACAAAACACTGGCGCACCCGCTCGCCCTCGGCCGAGAACAAGGCCAGCGTCATGAGGCCGCGCACACGCAAGGCGCTGAAGGCAGGCAGCTCGCGCAGGAAGTCCGCCACGGCATCGGGATGCAATCCATACTTGCTGGCCTCCCCGGACGTGTTGACCTGCACGAACACATCCAGCGCGCGCCCTTCGGCCTGCAAGCGGCGCTCCAGCGCCTCGGCCACGCGCAGGCTGTCCAGAGCCTGGAACTCGCTGGCGCAACGCGCCACCAGCTTGGCCTTGTTGGTCTGCAGGTGACCGATCACCGACCATTTCAGATCCGGCAGATCTTGCAGGTTCTCCCATTTCCGATAAGCCTCCTGCGGCTTGTTCTCACCCAGCAACAGGCATCCCGCCGCATGCGCCAGGCGGATACTGGCCTCCGGTTTGGTCTTGCTGACCGGCAGCAGGCGTACCCCTGCTGGATCCCGGCCGACGCGTGCGCAGGCCGCCGCGATCCGCGCATGCACCGCCGCCAGGTTGTGGCGGAAGTCATCCACGCTCTCGGCCTGCGGCCAACGGTTGTGCAGATCGTGCAAGGGCTGCGTCGACGACGACGGCAAATCTTCGGTGCTCACGGCTGGGCCTCATGGCGATACGGCGCATTGCTCACGCCCCGGCACGACGCCTGGGCGGCCTACAAATGCTTTTGTCCTAGGTCAAAAATATACCATATCCACCCTCTGTTTCCCAGGGTAGAAACGCCCTGCTTGCCGCCTGCCCCGACTTGTCCGAGCCGCGCCCGGGACGAAAAAAAACCGGCGTTGCCGCCGGCTCGGGGAAGAGGGAAAAAGGAAAAAGACGCCAGGGTGCTCAGTCGCCCGTATCCAGGCAATCTCGGTTGTGGGGCTGTTTCAGGGCGCGGCGCGCGTAGTACTCGAATCCGATGGTGTTGCGGCGCGGGCGCAGAATCCAGTCATGCGCCTCCTTGCCCAGTGCCGGATCGATCGGCTGAATGGTGCCGGCTCCGCTGGCCAACAACTGCATGCGCGCGGCGCGCTCGAAAGCCAGCGCCAGCACGCAGGCCTCCTCGACCGAAGTGGCCGCGATCAGCAACCCGTGGTGCGACAGCATCAGGGCACGCTTGTCGCCCAGGGCGGCCGAGATCAGTTCGCCCTCCTCGTTGCCGACCGGAATGCCCGGCCATTTGGCCACGAATGCCACATCGTCGTACAGCACGCAGTTATCCATGTGGGACACCACCAGCGGCTGCTCCAGCATGCCCAGGGCGGCCGTATGCAGCGCATGGGTGTGGATGATGCAGTTCACATCCGGCCGCGCGCGATACACCCAGGAGTGGAAGCGGTTGGCCGGATTGGGCATGCCTTGACCGTCCAGCACGTTCAGGTCTTCATCGACCCGCAGCAGGTTGGCCGCGGTGATTTCGTCAAAACCCAGGCCCAGTTGCTGGGTGAAGAACTGCCCCGGGGTGTCGGTGCGGCAGGTGATCTGCCCGGCCAGGCCGGAGTCGTGGCCGTTGTCGAACAGGATGCGGCAGGTCAACGCCAGCTTCTGGCGCAGGGTATAGGCGCTTTCGCTGAACTGCTTGTCCATGCGGGCGGTGGATTGCGCCACCAGGGTGGCCTTGTCCAATTGGAAGGTATCGGGTTGCGTCATCGTCAGCCTCAAGGATGCTCTGTAGTGGAAAGATTACGGTCCGGCTGGCCGGGAAAGAGCGGCTGATAGCCGGGCAACTGCTCGATGCGGTCCAGCCACGCCAGAATGGCGGGGTAGCCTTGCAGGGCGATACCGCCCATGGGCGCCATGCGCGTATACGGATACAGCGCGACATCCGCGATGGTGGGTGTCTGCGCGCTGGCGACCCAACCTTGCGGGCCCTGGGCCTGCAGGCGCGCCTCCAGCATCCCCAAGGCGGCATGGGCGGCCACGATATAGCCCGCAAAGGGCTCATCTTGCGGATTGCCGCGCTGGTGCAGGGCCAGGTGCAAGCGCAGTTGCGCCAGTGGCTTCATGTGCCGGTCCTGCTCGAAAGACAGCCAGCTCAGCACCTGGGCCTGTGCTTCACGGCCCTCCGGCCACCAGGGCGTGCCCCAGGCCAGGTATTGCAGAATGGCGGCCGACTCCGCCAGGTGCTGGCCGTCGGGCAGGCGCAGCACGGGCACCTGCCCCAAGGGGGCGATGCGGGTAAACGACGCCTGCGCCAGATCTCCCCGATCGATCGACAGGCTTTGGCGCTGCAGGGGCACGCCCAGCAGGCTGGCCATCAGGCGCACTTTCCAGGCATTGCCCGAACGCAGGGTGTCATAAAGCATCAGCATGGCAGCACTCCTCAATCCAGGCGCGTCCCGGCGGCCTGAATGACCCGGGTCCACTTGTCCGTTTCGGAAGCGATATGGTCGCGATAGGCAGGCACGCCGGTCTTCATGGGTTCAATGCCCATCTCGGCCAGGCGGGCCAGCAGTTCGGGCCGGGCCATTGCCTTGGCCACGGCGTCGCTGATCACCTGCACCCGATCTTCAGGCATGCCCGGCGGCGCGACCAGCGCATTCCAGGAACCGATCTGGAAGCCCTCGACGCCCTGCTCCACGCTGGTGCGCAACTCCGGCTGGGCGGCATTGCGTTGCGCAGCGGCAATCGCCAGCATCGTCAGCCTGCCATTGGCCGCCTGCGGCGCAATGACCGGCAAGGCGTCGATCACGCCCTGCACCTGCCCGCCGATGGCGGCATTGACGGCCTCGGCGCCGCTCTTGAACGGGATATGTACGATATCCGTCTGGGTGGCCAGCTTGAACAACTCCAGCCCCAGATGCGGCGAGCTGCCGTTGCCCGCCGAGCCGAAGTTCAATTGACCGGGATTGGCGCGCGCATAGGTCACCAGACCGGCCAGATCCTTCACGCCATCAATGCCATTGATCGCCATGACGTAGGGCGAATTGCTCAGCAGCGAAATCGGCGTCATGGCCGAGGGCTCGTAGTTCAGTCGCTGATAAAGCATCTTGTTGACCACCTGCGTGCCAACCGTGCCGAGCATCAAGGTATAACCATCCGGGGCAGCGCCCATCAGGAATTGGGACGCGATCGCTCCGCCGGCCCCCGGACGGTTCTCGATCACGACCGTCTGGCCCAGGGCCTCGCCCAGGTGCTGGCCGATCAGGCGGCCGGCCACGTCGGTGATGCCACCCGCGCCAAAAGGAATAAGCAGACGGATCGGTTTTTCGGGATAGGCGGCCTGCGCACCTTGCGGTGCCACGCAAGCCAGGCTGCTTACGGCAAACAGCATCCCCATCCATACGCGTTTGAACGGCGTCATGGTTTGTCTCCAGTGAGTATTTTCGGGTCTGGCCCGAGGCTTGCTCCAGCCTCAGCGAGGCAGGACGGCCGGGCCATCATGCGGGTCTGATGCCCGCGTTCAAAGGCTGTACGGCCGTTGCGGCCGACAGGGGCTACAGGATGGCGTGGCGCCGGGGCGCCACTGCGGACAGGCCTGGGTGTTCATGCGGAAATCTCCTCTGTGCATGCTGGGCCGACGCGCTGCCAGCCTTCACCCCGCATTGTGTTGACCTATGTCAAAACCAGCCATGACCCGGTGCTCATAGCAGCTATTCCTTTTCCTCACGTCTGAGCCCGCTGGCGACCTGCATGGCGCAGGCCAGAAACCGTTGCGCCAGCGCTGGCAAGGGCCGATCGGCACGGCGGATCGCCACCACCCAACGCCGCAGCGGCGGACTCTCCAGCGGCTGCTGGCACAAGGCATACTCAGCCAGCCGTTGAAGCGGAATGCGCGATGGCAGGACGCAGTCGCCCACGCCGGAGGCCACCAGCTGCAGCATGGTGTCCACCGTTTCAGCCTCGGCCACATACGTCGCCTCGATCCCGGTGCTGTGCAGCATGCGCCGCAAGGCATAGTTGGGCGGGAAGCCCACCAGGCGCAGCGGTGCGCCGGGCTTGGTGGGTTTGTCACGCCGGGTCACCAGCGCCATCTCGTTCTGGAACAACGGTTCCGAAATCACGGTCCCGACGTCGACGGCAACGTCGTAGACGAATCCCAGGTCCGCCTTGCCGCTATCGACCAAGGCCACCACGTCGGGCGAACTGCGCCCCAACAGGGCCAGGTTGACCTGCGGGTGGGCGCTGGCAAAGCGCGCCACCACCTCGGCCGTGAAGTAATAGCTGAGGGTATGCACGCTCGCCACCCGCACCGTGCCATGGGTATGGCTATGCCGGCGCGCTTCATCGATCGCGGCATCGATATCGCGATACAGCGGCCGCAGCGTTTCATGCAAGCGGGCCCCCATCTCGGTGAGCACCACGCCGCGCCCAGTGCGCACGAAAAGCGGCGCTCCCAGGGTGGCCTCCAGGCCGGCGAGCTGTTTGCTGACACTGGACTGGGTCTGGTCGAGCAGGTCCGCCGCCTTGGACAGCGAGCCCAGTTCGGCAATACACAAGAAGTACCGCAGCGGGCGATCCAGGGTTTCAAGCGCCATCAGACTCCCCTTGATGTCATGGCAGGGGCCACGGCCGGGGCGGCGCCCAGGCTGATCACGAACAGGGCGAACACCAGCAGCACCAGCAAGGCGCTCGCCGCATAGGGCAGCAGGCCCCGATAGACCTGACGCTCCTGACCGCGGCCGCCGGCCAGGCCGGCGGCAATCGACATGCGTACCGGCGAGAACAGGCCCAGCGAGGTGCCACTGGCGTGTTGCAAGGCTGCCACCAGCGGCACACTCAAGCCAGCCTCCAGCGCCAGCGTGACGTGAGACGGCAGGAATAGACTGTTGGCCGGATTGCCGCTATTGGTCAGCACCCCGAACAACCCCGAAAGCGGCGGCGCCAGCAAAATGGCCTTCTCACCAAAGGCCTGCAGGGTCGATTGCGCGAACGCCCCTGAAATTCCCGATACGGTCAACACTTCGGCCATCATGGCAAACAGGAACACCGCCAGCACTGCGTGCTGCCCGGTGCGCCAGGCATGACGGCACTCCTGCCCCAACCATGCCGTCTGCCGGCGCAGCAGGGCCGTCAGCAAGGCGCCTGCCACCAACCAGCTGCCCGCATGATAGAGCGGCGCCCACGCCGGCAGATCCGCAAAGGGCGCCACGCGGCCCAAGCTGTCCAAGGCCTCGCGCACGCCGGGCACCAGGCGGGAAACCGCCAGGCTGCCAATCAGAACCGCATACGGCACCGCCCGGGCGGCTGCCGCCCGGGCCTGACGCCAGTCCGGGCGCTGGTCGCGCAGATAACGCAGCACGATCAAGGGACCGTAGGCCGCCAGCAAAGCGGTCTCGGGCCCCAGGAAATGCGTACTCAGGCCCAGCAGGCCCAGGCCGGCGGCCACCCAACCGGCCTCCTCCAGACGCTGTCCGGCCGTGCCCGGCAGGCCGGCGGCACGCGCCGTGGCCCAGAACAGACACAGCCAGATCGCCATCAGCAAAGCGGCCGGCAACAGGGTATACAACCCCAGCAACGCCGGCGGCAAACGCGCATAGGCGGCCGCCAGGAGGGTGCCGCTGCTCATGGCGCCCCACGGGATCAGGGATTGGCTCAGCAAGGCAAACACCATCAGGTGGCGCGGGGCCAGGCCCAATGGACGCAACAACACCACCGTACCCAGCATGCCGACCCCGAACCCGGTAGCCGATTCTGCGAAAGGCCCGACCAGGAAACAGGCGAAGAAGGCCAGGCGTCGCCGCGCCAGCGGATCGTCGCTGCCGGGACCGGCCGGCGGGGCCACCGCCTGCGGAGCACGTGCGGCGACCTGCCAGAACAACAGACCGCCCAGGATATAGGGCGCGATCACCGCCCCGATCCAGACCCCGCGCCACAACGCCTCGCCCAGCACGGCTGCGCCAACCGTCGAAGGGCCCGTCAGCCAGGCCACCGGCAGCGCTGCCAGCAACCCGAGCAAGGCGGCCTGCGTGGTGTTGGCACGCCCGCTGGCGATAGCCAGCAACACCAGCAAGGCCGGCAACGCCCACCAGAAGAACATCATGTTGCACTTTCCCCGTGACCCATTCCAGGCCTGGTTTTATTTGACATAGGACAATATAGGCTTAGACATTAGATCAGAAATCGATGCCGCCGACTTGCCTGTAAGAGCAGTTTGGCTGGCCCTCAAGAGCAGGCTCGCGGACCGCGGTCCAGGCCCTGACGCTGCCACCGGCGGCGCCTGGGCGCATCGGGAAAAACGCGTATGCTTCGCCTTTGGCTTTTTGCGCCTCGTTTTTCCACTGCTGTCTGAATGCCTGCTTCGCGCAACCACACGACCTTCGCGCTGCTCATGCTGTGCTCGATGCTGTCGCTGGCTGGTACCGACCTGATCCTGCCTGCGATCCCGCGCCTGCCTGAATTGTTTTCCACCACCGCTTCGACCTCGCAACTGGTGCTCGCTGCCTATGCCGGTGGCTCGGCCCTGGGCCTGCTGCTGTTCGGCCACCTGGCAGAACGCATCGCTCGCCGGACCCTGCTGCTCAGCTCTCTGGGTGTATTTGCGCTGGCTTCGCTGGCCTGCATGTTCGCCTCCGGCATCGACACGCTGATCGCCCTGCGCGTCTTGCAAGGCGCGGCCTCGGCAGCGGCGCCGGTTTTCGCACCGGGCATCATTCGCCAGCTGTTCGACCCGCAGGCCAGCGTGCGCGCCATCGGCCTGCTAGGCAGCGCCGAGTCGCTCAGCCCGGCGCTCGCGCCGCTGGCCGGCGCAGCCTTGCTGGCGCACTTCGGCTGGCGCTCGTCATTTGGCATGTTGAGCGTGGCGGCCGCTCTGGCGGCCCTGCTTATCCTGCGGCTTGGTTTGCCCCCGCAGACAGCCGCCTCGACGCCGCGCGGCACCTATCGGCAACTGCTGGGCAACGCCTGCTTTCTCCGCTATGCGCTCAGCCAGGCGCTGACCCTTGGCGGGTTGCTGACCTTCGTGTTCGGTGCGCCTGCCGTCATCGTCGGCGCGATGGCGGGCAGCCTCGACGATTTCATCATCCTGCAGATCATCAACGTCGCCAGCTTCATCATCGCGGCCAACCTGGCCGCACGCCTGGGCGAGCGCTTCGGCACCGAGCGCATCATCATGGCCGGCAGCCTGATGGGCCTGTTCAGCGCGCTGAGCCTGTTGATCTACGGTCTGGCCGGCGGCAGCGATCCTGACTGGCTACCCCTGCTGTTCCTGCCCATGGGCGTGGGCCTGGGCCTGCGCGGGCCGGCGGGTTTCTATCTCGGGGTGGTCGCCTCGGGCGAAAACCACGCACGCGGCTCGGCCCTGATCGTGTTTTTCATTCTGGGCATCACCACCCTGGGTACTGCCCTGGCCGCACCGTTCATCGGCCTGGGCCTGGCGGCGCTGGCCGTGGTGGCCAGCGTGCTGCACCTGTTGTCGGTGCTGTCCTTGTGGCACCTGCCCGCCCTGCCCGAACCGGCGCCGGGGCACTGAGGCAGCCAGCGGCCTCAACGCTGCTCCCTGCCCGGAGCCAGGATCCGGTGCCGCCCCCGCAGGGCCATCAGCCACACCAGCGTGGTTGCCCCTAGCAGGCTGCCCAGCATCAGGCCATAGCCGCCCAGATCCAGCAAGGCGCCCGCGGCCACCGGCGCCGCCGTGCGGCCCACCACGAACAGGCTGGACTGGATCCCATAGTCCAGCGCCGCCAGCCCCGGCCGCGTGTGATACATCATCAGGCCGAATACCAGACCGGCCGACGCCCCCATCGCCACGGCAATCAACAAGGCTGCCGCCGTCAGCGCCTGCGGCCCGAGATTGCCGAGCGTGGCCGCGGCCAAGGCCGCGATGGCCAAGAGGTTAAAGCCGCCGAACCAGGGCAAGGCGGCCGCCGCGGCCGGCCCGCGTGACAGGCGGGCCGCCGCCAGACTGGCCAGTGCCGCCACCAGCCCACCCAGGATGCCCACGATCCAGGCGATGCGCCCGGGCGCAAACCCCTGATCCAGCATGAGCGGCTTGAGATAGACCCACACCGCCCCGATCGACGGGTAGTACAGCACCAGGAACACCGCCCATATCCGGTGAGCTGGCGCGCCGAACCAGGCCAGCCCTTGGCGCCGGCTCAGCGCGCCGGCTTGCGGCGCCGACTCAACGGCAGGCCGCTCGCCGGGCCGCCAGGCCTGCCCGGCACCGAGCCAGGGCGCCAGCGCCACGCCGGACAGCACGGCCAGTGCCAGCGCCTGAAACGGCCAGGCCCAGCCGCCCTGGTCATAAAGCATCAAGGCCAGGCCGCCGCCGACGATGGCCCCCAATGAGGTGGCCGCTGAACGCAAGGCGCCGGCGCGCATGCGCTGGGCCGGCGGCAGCATCTGGATGGCCAGCGCGTTGACCGGCACATCGGCCCAGGTGCCCAGCAGGCTGACCAGCATGGCCAAGGTGAAAAGCTGCGCATAGCTGCCTTGCTCCAGGTCGTGGGCCGCCATCAGCCACAAGGCAGCGGCATAGGCGAGCCCCAGCATAATGCTCCAGTTACGATAGCTGGCGCGCCCCAGGTGCCAGCGGTCCACCGGCGCGGCCAGCAGGAATTTCAGGATGGCGGGCACACCGGCCAATTGCAGCAAGCCGATATCCAGCCCGCTCCAGCCATGCTGGCGCAGCACCAGCGGCAAGCCCACATAGAGATAGATGATGGGCGCCGTCAACACCAGATTGAGCCAGGCCAGCAAGCATTGCTGCGGCCACCAACGGCGTTGGACGGTCACGTGCGCTGCCCCATGTAGATCCATACGGGAGCCATGGGGAAGTCGCAACGGCCCAGGCATTCAACCGCTTGCAGCCCGGCTTGCCGCATCCCTTGCGCCAGGTCGCCAGCCTGTGGCAGATAATGCCCCCGCAGACGCAGCGCGCCATAGAACGGCAGCACGAGCGCGGCCAGTGCCGGGTCGTCGGGCATCTCGGCATGCGCCAGCAACAAACGTCCGCCCGGCGCCAGGGCCCGGGCCATGGCCGTGAGCGCCGCCTGCGGATCCGCCAGGAAATGCAGCACGGGCGAGCACCAGATCAGCCCATAACCGCTGCCCGGCAGATCTCGGTTCAGGTCGCAGCCCCGTGCGCTCAGGCGCGCCTGCAACCCCGCCCGCACGATATTTTCCTGGGCCACGGCAGCCGTCTCGGGCTCGTCCCAGACTTCGCCCTGCCATTGCGGCAGGGCCTGTGCCAGGGCAATGGCCACATGGCCCGGCCCGCCGCCCAGATCCAGGAAGCGCCCCTGGCGCGGCAACGCCGGCAGACCGGCCAGCAGACGCAACACGGCGGGCACCGTGACGGCCGTTTGCTCTTGTCCGATCTGTATCCTTGCCGCCTGCGCCCAACTGCCGCGCGGCGCCGCCGGTCCCTGAGGGCGAACGCCCTCGCGCAGCAGATCGGGCCAATTGGCCGCCATTGCGCCCAACAGCTCAGCCCGATAGCGCCAGGCCTGCGCACAAGGCTGGCTGGCCTGCGCGGCAAAGAACTGCAGCGCGACCGGCGCAGCCAGATAGCGCGGCGCCTGCGCCGCCAGGCCGACGTGACGCTGCAACAGCGCCATCGTCCACAGCAGGTCGAGCCACAACGCGGTGGCGCGGGGCTCCAGTGCCAGGCGCTGTGCCACCTCGGCCGCGCTGGCCGGCTCGCGGGCCAGCGCGTCGAACAGGCCATACTCGATGGCCTGGCCAAGCGCCTGGGCCTGCAAGGGAGCCGCTGCCGCGTTCCAATAAGGTTGCAGGGGGTGCCGGGTTTCAAAAGTCATTTTTATGCGCTCCATTACATACGCCAGCTCAGGCGCAACCCCGCCTCGCGCGGCGGGCTATAGACCGTCACGAAGCCGCCCTGGTAACCCACGGCGTCATAGTGTTTGTTGGTCAGGTTGTTGACATAGGCCGAGATTTCCCAATCGCCGTGCTGGTAGCCGGCCGTCAGGTTCAGCAGCGCATAACCGCGCCGGCTGTAATCGTTGGCCGGATCCAGATAAATCTTGCTGGTGCCGACCACATCGGCCTGCACATAGCTGCCGTTGGCGGCCTCGTAGCGCACGCCGACACGGCCGCTGAGCGCCGGTGCAAAGGGATTGCGGCGTCCGGCGTAATCCGCGGCGCCATCGCGGAAACGGTCGAAGGTGGTCCGGTTCCAGGCCAGCCCGGCACGCAGCTGCCAGCCCTGGCCCAGCAGGTAGTCCATCTCCAGCTCCAGGCCCTGCGAACGCGCCGTGGCGGCGCTGGCGATATAGGTCACGCCAGGCACCGGCTGCATCATGACCTGCATGTTGTCCACGTCCATGAAATAGGCGGCCACCGAATAGCGCAGGCGCCGCTCCAGCAGCCAGCCCTTCATGCCGGTTTCATATGACCAGCTCTGCTCCGGCGCGTAGGCCGGGTAGTTCAGCGCCGAGACGAACACGTTGTAGCCGCCAGCCCGCACGCCCCGGCTGACGCTGGCATACCACTGATGATCCGGGTCGAATTGGTATTGCAGTGCCAAGCGAGGTAACAGATGCGTCCATGACTTACGCTGACGGCCAGCCCCTTGCGGATGCAAGGCCACCGCGCTGCGCTCCAGGCGGGCCCCGCCCGACAGGGTCCAGTCCTGCCCCACCGGCACCGTCCAGTTGGTGAAGGCCGCCCAGGCTTCGCTCTTCAGGGCAGCGCCGTAATCCTGCTGCAGTACGCCGCGCTTGCTGGCGTTGTGCAGATCATGGTTGCCATGATCGCCATACAAACCGGCCAGCCACTCGGCCCGCCCCCAGTTGCCCTCCAGGCGCAATTCCTGTGACCAGGTGCGCAGATGGCTGTCACGGCCGATATGCAGAAGATCTGCCGGCTGGAAGTCGGTATCCTGCTGCACCTTGTCGCGAAAATCGTTGTAGGCGGTGATGGCGCGCAGCCGCCAACCGTTGCCGAATGTGTGCGCCGCGTCCAGCGACAGTGTCTGCCCCAGGGAGCGGTTCCAGCTGGGCGTACCGGACCACACCTGCGCGCGGGGCGCATCCACGCTGCCCCACAGGTTGGCGCCGTCGTGATAGTGCTGGCGGGCGTAGCGCAGCACCACCTCGCTATCCGGGCTCAGCCGCCAGCGCAGCCCGGCCTTCAGGTCCTGATGTTCACGGCTGTCTTCCTTGCCGCCGGTGTAACGGTTGCGGATGAACCCGTCTTCGCGCCGCCAGGACGCCGACAGGCTGGCGTAGAGCTTGTCTTCCACCAGCGGCCGGCTCAATGACATCCTCAGCCCGCGACGCCCCTGTGTGCCGGTCTCGGCCGCCACGCTGGCGCGCGCGGTGTCGTCCATGGGTTTGCTGTAGATCGCGATCACGCCCGACTCGGCATTGCGGCCGTAGAGGGTGGACTGCGGCCCGCGCAATACCTCGATGCGATCGATGTCCATCAGATCGTTCTCGAAGCCCTGGGCAGTCAGGGTCGGTACGCCGTCGACTACCATCAGCACCGAGGTGGAATAAGAGAAGATCGATGCGGTCAGACCGCGCATCACGGGCGCCTTCATGCCCGGCTGCCCGAAAGGCTGAAAGCTCAGGCCGGGGACGCGCCCCTCCAACTGCTCCAGGCGCGTAAGGTGCGACTGTTCAATGTCCTGCCCATCCAGCACCGCCACGCTGGCCGGCACCTGATCCAGGGCACGCTCGACCTTGTCGGCACTCACCATGATGGACGGCAGCTGCGCCACCGGTGCCGCCTCCTGCCCCAGTGCCAGCGCCGCCGGCAACGCCAGCGGCAAGGCCAATCTCCAGGCGCCCCGATGCGCCCCTCGTATTCCCTGCATTGTTTCCTTCCCCGGCCATGACGACATCGTTAACTCTGGCGAGGACTATAAAACCACAATGCAAATGGCTATCATTCAATACTTAGGAAAACCGGAGTTTTACATAGGCCATCCGGAACGTCTGTCTACCGGCACGCAAGGAATGTCATGTCTTACCGCTTGAGCTCTGCTGATTTCAGCGCCCCAAGCCGCCTGGGCCAATCGGGCTGGTGGCGCAGCCAACTGCCCGCCGAACTGGGGCATTGCCTGACCGACCACATCGCGCTCGACGCGGGGCTGTCGCTGGTCTATGCGCAGTACCGACCCAATCGTGACCTGCTGCACGCCAGCCGGGTCGAACGGCCCCGCTCCTTGACGATCACGGTGGCGTTGGAAGGGGAGTCCAGCACGCTCGGCGTGGACGGGGGCCGCTTTGATTTCGTCCAGGGCAGCAGCACCATCGCCGCGTTCGCCAATGTGCGCGGCCAGCGACGCTTTCCGGCCCACCGCATGGCCCGGCAACTGAGGCTGGTGGCCGAAGCCCCTTTGCTGCAACGCTATGGCCTGGCGCACCTGCTGGACGGCATCCGGCACGAAGACATCGCCCACCGCCTGCATGTCGGTCCCCACAATGCCGTGATCCGGCATCTGGCCGACACCGTGGCGCGCCTGCACGCCGAGGGCGGCAGGTTGCTTGATCTGCAGATTGCCGCGCTCGGCCTGCTGGCCGAACAGACCCGCTGCCTGGTCCCCCCGCCCGCCATGACCACCCTGCGGGCCTCAGACCAGGACAAAATTCTGCGCGCGCGTGATCTCATGGCGGCGCAGTACGCTCAACCCCTGACGCTGGGCTACCTGTGCGCGGCGGTCGGCACCAACGAATGCAAGCTCAAACAGGGCTTCCGGGATCTGTTCGGCACCAGCCCCCACCGCCTGCTCACACGCATCCGCATGGAGCGCGCCTGGGAATTGCTGCACAGCGGCCAGCGCGTCTCCAGCGTGGCCTACCAGGTCGGTTATCGCCATCCGTCGAGCTTCAGCGCCGCCTTCGAAAAGCACTACGGCCGCGCCCCGCGCACCGTCAGCAGCGCCTGAGCAGCACCCAGCAGGGTTCAGGCCGCCACGAAGGCGGCAAGATCCGGCGCCTGACGCCGTCCCAGCACGTGTTCGCAGGCCTGCGCCACAGCCAGCAGGTGGCTGTCTTGCCCGGCCGGACACAACAGTTGCAAGCCCACCGGCAGGGGCGCACCCCATCGGGCGATGGGTTGCGAGGTGCCGCAGAGGTTCAGGGCGTTGGCCGCCCGCGTCGGTCCGCCGCAATAGCGATTGAGGGCGCGTTCGGCCGCCTGCGACTCGAACTTCCCCGCAAAGACAGGCGGCAGGTTCTGCTTGACCGGCGCCACCCAGGCATCGACGCCCTGGAACAGGCTCGGGGCGCGCTCGCGCAAGGCCTGCAAGCGCCACCGCGCATGCAAATACCCCTCGGCACCTGCGTCCAGCCCTTCGGCCACCCGCTCGGCCACATCCGGGTTGAGCTGCCCCCGGATGGCCTGGAACCGGGCTTGACCCAGGCTGGCCATCAGTTCCGGGCGCGCGACGGCGGTATAAAGCGCATCGATCTCGGCCAGTTCGGGAAAGTCGATCTCCACCAGTTGCACCCCGGCCTCGGCCAGGGCCTGCAGCGCCCGCTCGGTGCAAGCCTGCACTTCAGGGCCCAGGCCCTCGAAGAAGTAGGTACGCGGCACGCCCAGCCGCAGCTGGCGTGGTGGCGGCACTGCAGGCGTGCCCTGCAATGCCTGCCAAGCCAGGGCCAGGCTGGCCGTGGAGTCCGCCAGCAGGCCCAGCGAATCAAAACTGCGGCTCATGGGAAATACGCCGCTGCGGCTGACCGCATCGCGGCTGAACTTGATGCCGGCCACGCCACAGAAGGCGGCAGGTCCGCGCACCGACCCGCCGGTGTCGGTCCCCACGGCGAGCGCGCACAAGCCTGCCGCGACCGCCACCGCAGACCCGCTGGACGAGCCCGAAGCCAGCCGGAATTGCCCGGCATCGCAGGGATTGCGCGGCGTGCCCCGCTGGTAGTTCACGCCGGTGCTGCCGATGGCGAACTCCACCGTGTGGGTCTTGCCCAGGATGATGGCGCCGGCACGCCGCAAGGCCGCCACGAAAGGCCCTTCGCCGCCGATCAGATCGGCGACGTCGGCCTGCGAGCCGGCACGGGTCGGCAGGCCCTCGACGTGCGACACGTCCTTGACCGCCAGCGGCACCCCCATCAGGGGGCCCAGGTCGGTCCCCGCGGCCAGCAGCGCATCGATGGCCTGCGCACTGGCCAGCGCCGCCTGCGGCGCAACGGCCTCATAAGCGGTCAACGCCGGATTGAGCACGGCAATGCGATCCAGATAGGCCTGTGTCGCCGCCACAGCCGTAATGCGCCCGGCCCGCAAGGCCTGGCCATAGGCAGCCAGGTCCTGGCCCTGCAAGGGATCCGGCGTCAGACGGGCGGTGACGTTGGCGATACTGCGCATGCTTGCTCCTTGTGGGTGGACGTCAGGACTCAGCGCCCCGCAAAGACGGGCGGCCGCTTGTCCCGGAACGCCGCCTGACCTTCCTTGTAGTCATGGCTGCGAAAGCAGGCCAGCACGGCCGCCTCGCATTGCGCCTGACCATACCACCCTGCGGGCTGCGCGGCCGCCTCGATGGCCAGCTTGCTGGCTTCCTGCGACAGGGGCGCCAGTTGCGCAATGGATTGCACTACCTCCAGAATCTGCGCCTCCTCCAGCACGCCATTGATCAGGCCCGCCGCCTGCGCCTGGACGGCGTCGTAGCGGCCTGCCGTGAACATGATTTCCTTGGCCACGGCCGGCCCCACCAGCGCGGTCAGACGCTGCAGCCAGCTGGGGTAATAGGCCACGCCCAGACGGGCGGCCGGAATGCTGAAGCGCGCCTGCGGCAAGGCATAGCGCAGGTCGCAATGCAATGCCAGGCCGACACCGCCGCCAAAGCAGATGCCCTGGATCAATGCCACCACCGGCTTGGGAAAACGCGCCAGGCAGGCCACGCTGGCCTGCACGGTCTCGTTCCACAGCTTGACCCCCGCCTCGGTGCTGCGACGCTCGCCGAATTGCGAGATGTCCGCCCCGGCTGAAAACGCCTTGTCGCCCGCGCCACGCAACACCAGCACGCGCACGGTCGCATCCTCCTGGGCCTGGGCCAGCAAGGCCGGCAGGCCCGCCCACATGTCGAAGGTCATGGCGTTCAGGCGCGTGGGATGATCGATCCAGAGCGTCGCCACCCCACCCTGTTTTTCCAGCCGCAGTTGCGGCGCAGTTTGATCGTGTTCAGATGACATGGCGGCTCCGCAAATTCGTGATCTCCTCGGCGCTCAGGCCGATGCTGCCCAGCACGTCTTCATTGTGCTGGCCCGGCATGGGCGCAATCGACCGCAGGCTGGCGCGATGCCGGTCGCTGCGCAACGGCTGGCCCACCAGCCCGATCTCGCCCAGTTGCGGGTGCTCGACCGGCCAGGCCACGCCCAGATGACGCACCTGCTCATCGGCAAATGCCTGGTCGATGGTATTGACCGCGCCGCAGGCGATACCCGCGGCGTTCAGGCGCTCGATCCAGTACTGGCGGGGTGCCGTGGCGAAGATGCCTTCGATCAGGTCATTGAGCGCTTCGCGATGCTGGGAACGGTCGCGGTTCATGCGAAAACGCGGGTCTTCCATCCAATCCTCGCGTCCCAAGGCCTTGCAGAAGCGCTCCCACATCACCTGGCCAGGCACCTGCAGCGTCATCAGGCCATCCTGGGTATTGAACAAGCCGGTCGGGATCATAGTGGGATGGTTGTTGCCTGCCTGTGCCGGCACTTCGCCCGACACCAGCCAGCGCGCGGCCTGCAGGTCAAGAATGGCCAACTGCGACTCCAGCAGCGAAGTCTGCACCCACTGGCCCTGACCGGTGCGTTCACGCTCGTACAGCGCCATCATGATGCCGAAGGCCCCATACAACCCGGCCGAGGTATCGCAAATGGCAATGCCGGCACGTACCGGCCCCTGCCCGGGCAGGCCGGTCACGGACATCAGCCCTCCCATGCCCTGCACAATCTGGTCATAGCCCGGCCGGCGCGCATAGGGGCCGTCCTGCCCGAAGCCCGAAATGCTGGCGTAGATCAGGCGCGGATTGATGTCGCGCAGCGTCTCGTAATCGATGCCCAGGCGTTCTTTGACGTCGGGCCGGTAGTTTTCGGCCACCACATCGGCGTCGCGTACCAGGCGCTTGAACACCTCCAGCCCGGCCGGGTCCTTGAGATTCAGCGTCAGGCTGCGCTTGTTGCGCTGCAGGTTCTGGTAATCCGGCCCCAGCCGCATGCCGCCCATCTCGGTCTCGGTCGCCGGATCCACCGGCTCTTCGATCTTGATGACATCGGCGCCCCAGTCCGCCAGCTGGCGGATGGCCGTCGGGCCGGCACGCACGCGTGTCAGGTCCAGCACCCTTACATTGGAAAGCGGCAGGGCCGCAGTGTCTTTAGTCATGGCGTTCGATGAAGTCCCGCAATAATTGGTTGAACAGGCCAGGCTCTTCCTGGTTGAGCGCATGGCCGCTGTCGCCAAAGACGAACAGACGGCTGTCAGGCAACACCTCATTGAGGAACAGATTGGGCTGCAGGCAAGGTGTGTCCTGATCCCCGCACAGCAGCAGTACCGGACGGTGCAACTGCGCCAGACGCGGCTGCAGGTGCCACAGGGAGGGCCGCCGCCCCTGCACTCCACGCAACGTCCCGGCCAGCCCGACAGCGCTCAGGCCGCGCAGCCCCTGGGAAAACGCCTCCCAGCCACGCGGATCCTTGCGCCGCTGGGCCTGGCGCACCGGCTTGGCCGCGTAACGGGCCGCAAAGGCGTCCAAACCATCGCGCTCGATGCTGGCAGCCATGGTTTCGTAGCCCCGCTGGCTGGCGTCGTAGTCCGCCAACATCGACCCCGAGCCGCAACCGGCGACGGTCAGCGAGCGCACCCGCTCGGGGAAATCCAGGCCGAACTGCAGGGTGGCAAAGCTGCCCATCGACAGCCCCACCACATGGGCGCGCTCGATATCCAGCGCGTCCAGCACGGCCAGCGCATCGCGCGCGGCCGTCTCCTGCGAGTAAGCCCCCGCCTCGGCCGGCACCGACGACGGCGGATAGCCGCGCGCGTTGTAGGCAATGCAGCGATGGCTGCGTGCAAAATGACGCAGTTGCGGCTCCCAGCTGTGCAGATCCGCGCCCATCTCATGCAGAAAGAGGATGGGTTGGCCGCTCCCCACCTCCTCGACATACAGCTCGGCACCATTCGAAGCGATCATGCTCACGGCTACCCCTACATCTTCAGCTTTTCAAACCCGATCTTCTCCACCACGTCCTGCCAGTAGAGAATCTCATCCTGCATCCGCTGGCCGAAGGCCTGCGGCGTGTCCGGAATCGGGGCCACGCCCATCCCCGCATAGGTACGCACCACGTCCTCGCTGGCCAGGGCCTGGTTCAGGGCCTGGTTCAGCTCGGTCACTACCGTATCCGGCGTATCCCCGCGCACGATCATGCCGTACCAGGTCGGACGGTTGAGCTGCGGATAGCCCAGCTCTTTGTAGGTGGGAATACTCTCGTAACCCGCCACCCGCTCGGGCGACTGCACCGCCAGCGCGCAGACCTTGCCGCTTTCGATATGGGTCTTGGCTGAGCTGATGTTGTCGAATATCACGTCGACCGATCCGCCATACAAGTCGACCATCGCCGGACCCAGCCCGCGGTATGGCACATGCAACATGGTGGCGCCCACTTCGGCAAGAAAAGCCTCGCCGCTGATATGGGCCAGCGTGCCGATGCCTGCCGAGCCGAACTTGTACTTGCCCGGTTCGGCCTTGAGCTTCTGCAACAGGGTTTCGAACTTGCAGTCCGGCGTGATCTGCTTGCTGGAAATCAGTACCCCGGGCGCGATCACGATGCCGCCCACCGGCTTGAAGTCCTTCAACGGGTCATAAGCCAGTTTCTCGTAGATGTTGACCGCCACGCCGTGCGACGTCGCCGATGCGATGCCGACCGTATAGCCATCGGCCGGCGCATTGAGCACATGCCGCAGACCGATCAGACCGCTGGCGCCTGCCTTGTTCTCCACGATCACGCTTTGGCCCAGCGCATCGCCCATGCGTTGTTGAACCACCCGCACCAGCAGGTCGGTCGGCCCGCCGGGCGCCATCTGCACCACCGCTGTCACCGGACGGCCCGGAAAATCTGCCGCCATCGCGCCCCCTGCCGCCAGGCTGGCGCTCATGGCCAGCGCCGCCGCTGTTCTCCTCATCGTTGTCTCCTTTGGTTTGCCGTTGTGGTTACGCGCCTCGGTTCATCGGGACCCCCCGCTTTCCGCTGACACGCCGGGACGAACTGTGAACTAATCACCAAAAAGTGTCAACACTTTTGCCTGAAGTGAAATCACTTGTGATTTTATTGATGACAATATCGACCAACGTGCCTGCGATCCTGAATGGGGACGGGTATACTCCGGCCGTGTCCCTCCCTGGTGCTCCGC
>JAEWJD010000366.1 GCA_023386765.1 Pseudomonadota bacterium
ATCCCTCCCGGCCGATAACCCTGATCAACCCCTATGCCGTGGGCGGCCCGGCGGATCTGCTCGGGCGCGCGCTCGCCAAGGAGTTGGGCGAGGAGCTGGGCCAGTCCATCATCGTGGAAAACCGGGCCGGCGGAGGGGCTTCGATCGGCACGGCCCACGTGGCCAAGGCGCCGCCCGATGGCTATACCCTGCTGCTGGGCACGGCGGCCGCGCACACGGTCACGCCGCTGGCGACCAAGGTCGTCTACGACGGGATCAAGGATTTCGCATTCATCGGCATGGTCGCCAATGTGCCCAATGTGCTGACCGTGCATCCTTCCGTGAAAGCCGAAACGCTGGCGGAGTTCCTGGCGCTGGCCAAGAAACAGCCGGGTGAGCTGAATTACGCCTCAGCCGGTATCGGCAGTTCGCCGCACATCGGTGCCGAGACGTTCAAGCACGCGGCTGGCGTGGATCTGATGCATGTGCCGTACAAGGGCGCTGCGCCGGCGACCAATGATCTGGTGGCCGGCGTGGTCCCGGTGGGCTTTCTGAACGTCTCGGCCGTATTGCCGTTCATCAAGTCGCAGCGCTTGCGGGCGCTGGCCTACGGTGGGGAACGCCGTTCGCCGGACCTGCCGGATGTGCCGCTGTTTGCCGAGGCAGGCGTGCCGAACAGCCAGATGGGCAGCTGGTATTCCCTCGCGGTACCCGCCAAGACGCCGCAGGCTGTGGTCGATACGCTCGCGCAGGCCTTGCAGACCGTGCAGGCCAAGCCGTCGTTCCAGGCCGTGCTGGCTACGCAGAACGCCGAGCCCATGCCCCAATTGAAAGAGCAGGCCACGCAATACATTTCGGACGACGGCCAGCGTCTGGCCGAACTGGTCCGGGCAACCGGCATGAAACTGCAAGACTGAGGAAACAAGGATGTCTGATATTCCCGAATACACCACGTTGCGCCTCGAGATCGAGGCCGGCATCGCCACGCTGTGGCTGGCACGGCCGGAAAGCCGCAATGCCTTGAACGCGGCCATGTGCGCGGAGCTGGTCGAGGCCTGCCAGTGGCTGGAGCAATGTGGCGATGCGCACGTCATCGTGGTGCGCGGGCAGGGCGTGGCGTTCTGCGCCGGCGCGGATCTCAAGGAGCGCCAGGGCATGAGCCAGGCCGAGATGGTGGCGCGACGGGTGGCGGGTTTCACGGCCTATGCGGCGCTCGAGGCGCTGTCCAAGCCGGTGATCGCCGCGGTGCACGGCCCGGCCTTCGGCTCCGGCTGCGAAATCGCGGCCGCCTGCGACTTCGTGCTGGCCAGCAATGAGGCCGGGTTCAAGTATCCCGAGGTAGGCTGGGGCACGGTGGGCGCGACGCAGCGCCTGCCACGCATCGTCGGACGCCGGATGGCCAAGGAACTCCTGTTCACCGGCCGTCTGGTCGACGCCCGGGAGGCGCTGCAACTGGGCCTGGTCAACCATGTCTTCGAGGCCGATCAGTTCGGGCACCAGGTCATGGCGCTGGCAAGCCAGATCGCCGCGGCCAATCCGGTGACGGTCGCCCTGACCAAGCACAGCATCGATGCCGGGCTGGAAACCACCCGCGAGGGAGCGATGGCGGTGGAACTGCTGGCGATCCAGGAGAACTTGCGGCGCAGCGATTGGCAGAAGGCGATCGCCGGCTTTGGCAGAAAGGAAGGCAATGATGTTGCCCATTGACCCGGACCGGGGGCCAGTCCCCACCACCTTGCCCCGGGTGCTGCAGGCGCTGCTGCACACCCGCGGCCAGGATGCGGCCTATGTCGGCCCGGACGAACGCTGGAACTGGGCCGAGATCGCGGCCGAAAGCCGCCGGATCGCCGCAGCACTGCATGCCGCCGGGATCCGCAAGGCAGACCACGTGGGAGTCATGCTGGGTAACTCGGGCAGCTGGATTGCCACGTTCTTCGCCTGCGCATCGATCGGGGCGGTCACCGTGCCGGTCAATACCCGCTTCAAGGCGGACGAGTTGTTGTTCTGCCTGAAGCAGGCCGATGTCCGCCTGCTGATCTATGCCGATCGCTTCCTGGGCATCGATTTCTCCGCCCTGTTGCGCGCGGTCGAGCCGGCGGTGGACCAGGCACTGCCCGGGCAGGCTCTGCCCCGGTTGACCCAGGCCGTGGTCATCGGCGCGCCGGCCCCGGCAGCCGGTGTGACCAGCCTGGCGGATTTCCTGCACGCCGGCGAGACGACGCCGGCAGCCACGCTGGATGCGCTGGCCGAGGCCGTGCAACCCGAGGATGTGCTGTTGATCCAGTACACCTCCGGCACGACTTCGTTTCCCAAGGGCGTGATGTTAAGCCACGCCAATATGCTGGGCGACGCGGCGTGCGTGGCCCGCCGCATGGGCGTGACGCCGCAGGATCGTTACTTCAGTATCCGGCCGTTTTTCCATGTGGCAGGCAGCACGCTGTCGATCCTGGTTTCCCTGGTGTCGGGCTGCTGTCTCCTGAGCCTGCCGAAGTTCGATGTGGCACAGGCACTGGCGACCTTGTCGCAGGAGCGTTGCACCCTGACCTCCGGCAACGACACCATCTTTCTGATGCTCATGGGCCATCCCGATTTTGATCCGGCCCGCTTGCATCTGCGCGGCGGCTGGGCGGCAGCCGGTCCCGAAGTCATGCAGCAGATCCGCGACAAGATGGGCGTGGCCGCGATGTGCAACGCCTATGGGCAGTCCGAGGCTTCGCCCAATGTGTTGTTGAGCGATGACGGGGATGCCTTCGAGCTGCGGCGCGACGGCTTCATGTTGCCGCACCCCGGTGTCCAGGTGCGCATCGTCGATCCCGACTCCGGCAGGCTGGTGCCGCCCGGCCAGGGCCAGGGTGAAATCCAGGTGCGCGGCTGGAATGTCATGCGGGGCTACTACAACATGCCGCAGGCGACGGCCAAGGCCATCGGCGAGGACGGCTGGTTGCGCACGGGCGACCTGGGCGAGCAGCGCGCTGATGGCCGCACCCGGATGGTGGGGCGTTTGAAGGATATGTACCGCGTCGGGGGCGAAAACGTCGCGCCGGCCGAGATCGAGGAGCTGCTGCATGCGCACCCGGCGGTGCAGCAGGCGCAGGTCATCGGCGTGCCGGATGCCAGGCTGGGTGAGGTCACCGGGGCTTTCGTGTTGCTCAAGCCCGGTGCGCAGGCCACCGAAGAAGCACTCACGGCCTGGTGCAAGGCGCGTTGCGCGAACTTCAAGGTGCCGCGTTATCTGGCGCTGGTCGACGGTTTCGAGCAGATCGGGATGACCGGCAGCAGCAAGGTGCAGAAGAACAAGCTGCGCGAGCATGCGATCGCGCTGTGGAATATCCGGGCCGATACGGTGGCGACATGAGTCAGGAGACGGACATGATGCGGGAAGACGATGGGCGCGATGTCGTGTTGTGCGAGTGCTTCGCACGCGATGGGTTGCAGCACGAGCCGGACTTTCTTCCCACCGCCCTGAAGGTCGAACTGGTGCAGGCGTTTGCGCAATGCGGTTTCGCGCGGATCGAGGCGACCTCTTATTCCAATCCCAAGGTGATCCCGCAGTTTGCCGATGCCAGCGAGCTGCTGGCGGCGCTGCCGCGCCAGCCCGGCGTGTTCTACAAGGCGACCTGCGCCAATCTGCGGGCGGTCGAGCGCGCCGTGGCCGACGCACAGGCGGGCTTTGGCGCCAATGAGATCAGTCTGCTGGTGTCGGCCACGGAGACGCACTCCGCCAAGAATCTGGCCCGCAGCCGCAGCGATCAATGGGACAACATCCGTGCCATGGCGCAGGCTGCGGCGGGACGCTTTCGCCTGATCGGTACGATTTCCATGGCCTTCGGCTGCCCGTTCGAGGGGCGCGTGGATCCGGACGGCGTGCTGGAGGACGTGGGCCGTTTTCGCGCCGCCGGCGTGCGCCATGTCACGCTGGGCGATACCACCGGCACGGCCACGCCCGGGAGCACGGCGGCGCTGTTTCGCCGCCTGCGCGCCGAGTATCCGGATGTCACGCCGATCGCCCACTTTCACGATACCCGGGGCACGGGTCTGGTCAATTATGTGGCGGCGCTCGAAGCGGGCGTACGTCATTTCGACTGTGCCATGGGCGGCGTGGGAGGGCACCCCGCCAAGGTGAAATATGGCGGCGGCCATACGGGCAATGTCTGCACCGAGGATCTGGTCGACCTGTTCGAGAACATGGGCGTCGACACCGGCATTGATATGCAGGCGCTGCTTGAGCGGGCCGATGCGTGCGAGCGTGCGCTGGGGCGGGAATTGCACGGCCGCGTGACGCGCAGCGGCCTGAACCCGCTGCGCATGCTCGGGTAGCCGGAGAAGGTTTGGTCTCGACGCCCTGACGTGCCCGGTATCCGGCCTCAGAGCGTTGCTGCCAGCCAGGGTTTTATATACTGCACAGATGAAAAAAAAAGACGATCCATCCATTTCCCAGGTAGTTGAGGACGAGGGTGTCCACCTGTTCAAAGAACTGGCATCGTTCCGCCTGAACATGCTGGCGAGCCACTGGAGCCGCCTGGCCGCCGAGTCCAATCAGCAGGATTTCGAACTGGATCCGCGCGAGTGGCGCATCCTGGGCATGCTGGGGTCGTACGCACCCATGTCGCTGCAAGGCCTGGCCCGAGAAGTGAATATCGACAAGAGTCTTGCCAGCCGCGCCGTGTCGCTGATGACGGAAAGAGGGCTGCTGCAGCGCGAGTCCGATGAGACCGATGGACGGGGCATCCAACTGAGCCTGACGGCCAAGGGGAAACGGCTGTATCGCAAGGTGTTTCCGACAGCGGTGCAACGCAACGAAGACCTGTTGGCGGTGCTCAGCCCCGAGGAGCGCGAGGTGTTCGATCGGGCGCTGGATCGCCTGACGGCGCACGCTTGCGAGACGCTGGCGCGCGCGCGCGAAAAACAGCACAAGAAAAAGCGCAAACCGACGCCCGCCGCGGGCTAGGCCGCTTCCCGGGCAGCGGCGACGGGGCCCGCCCGACGGGCTTGTGTGGAGGGCTTGACCTTCCCATGGTGGTAAGCCCTAAGCTGGCTTCATGTGAAATTCACCATGGGGTGTCCATCATGAGCAAGCCTGGCAATAGCGGCACGGCCGCCCTGGCTGCGATCAGCCTGCCTATCGAAGGGATGACCTGCGCCAGTTGCGTGGGGCGGGTCGAGGCCGCGCTGGGCAAGGTCGAGGGGGTCGGCAGTGTGTCGGTCAATCTCGCCACCGAGCGGGCCGAGATCCGGCCGGCCGGCACGCTGGTCCGTCAGACGCTGGTCGAGGCGGTCGAGAAGGCCGGCTACAGCGTGCCAGCCGCGACCATGGAACTGTCGGTGGCGGGAATGACCTGCGCCAGTTGCGTGGGCCGGGTCGAGAAAGCGCTCAAGGCCGTGCCGGGCGTGGCCGAGGCGACGGTCAACCTGGCCACCGAGCGGGCCACGGTGCGTGGCGTGGCCGGCATGCAGGAACTGATCGAGGCCGTGGCGCGTGCCGGTTACGAGGCGCAGCCGATCGATCCGGGCGGCCAGCTCGAGGAAGAGACCGCCGCCAAGAAGGATGCCGAGCGCATCGGGCTCAAGCGTGACCTGATTCTTGCGACGGTGCTGGCCTTGCCGGTGTTCGTGCTGGAAATGGGCTCGCACATGATCCCTGGCATGCATGAGTGGGTGGCGCGCACCATCGGCCTGCAGCAAAGCTGGTATCTGCAATGCGTACTGACGTTGCTGGTGCTCGCGCTGCCGGGGCGGCGTTTCTATCAGAAGGGCTTTCCGGCACTGTTGCGGCTGGCGCCCGACATGAACTCGCTGGTGGCCGTGGGTACGGCGGCGGCTTTCGGCTACTCGGTGGTGGCGACCTTTGCGCCCGGCTGGCTGCCGGCCGGCACCGTCAATGTGTACTACGAGGCGGCGGCGGTGATCGTGGCCTTGATCCTGCTGGGACGTTACCTGGAGGCGCGTGCCAAGGGCCGTACGTCGGAGGCGATCAAACGCCTGGTCGGCCTGCAGGCCAAGGTGGCGCACGTGCGGCGCGACGGCCAAGTGATCGATATACCCATCGGCGAGGTGGCGCTGGGTGACGTGGTGGAGCTGCGTCCCGGCGAGCGCGTGCCGGTCGATGGCGAAGTGATCGAGGGCAGCAGCTTCGTGGATGAGTCGATGATCACGGGCGAGCCCGTGCCGGTCGAGAAGACCGCCGGCAGTGCCGTGGTGGGTGGCACGGTGAACCAGAATGGCGCGCTGACCCTGCGTGCCACGGCCGTGGGCGGACAGACGATGCTGGCGCAGATCATCCGGCTGGTCGAGCAGGCGCAGGGCTCCAAGTTGCCCATCCAGGCAGTGGTGGACAAGGTCACGCTGTGGTTCGTGCCGGCCGTGATGCTGGCTGCGGTGGTGACCTTTCTGGCCTGGCTGGTGCTGGGCCCGTCGCCTGCGCTCAGCTTCGCGCTGGTCAATGCGGTGGCGGTGCTGATCATCGCCTGCCCTTGTGCCATGGGGCTGGCCACGCCGACCTCCATCATGGTGGGCACCGGCCGGGGGGCCGAGATGGGCGTGCTGTTTCGCAAGGGAGAGGCCCTGCAACTGCTCAAGGACGCCCAGGTGGTCGCGGTGGACAAGACCGGCACCCTGACCGAGGGGCGGCCGACCCTGACCGACCTGGCGGTGGCCGACGGTTTCGTGCGCGCCGACGTGCTGGCCAGCGTGGCGGCGGTCGAGTCGCGCTCGGAGCATCCGATTGCACGCGCGATCGTGGATGCGGCGTCGGCCGAAGGGTTGACGTTGCCGGCGCTGGAAGCCTTCGAGTCGGTGACCGGCATGGGCGTGCGCGCCATGGCCGCTGGCGTGCGGGTCGAGGTCGGGGCCGATCGCTACATGCGTGAACTGGGGCTGGATGCGGGGGTTTTTGCCGATACCGCCGAGCGCTTGGGCAGCGAAGGAAAGTCGCCGCTGTACGCGGCGATCGATGGGCGGCTGGCGGCCATCATCGCCGTGGCTGATCCCATCAAGCCCAGTACCCCGGCGGCCATCGAGGCCTTGCATCAGCTCGGCCTGAAAGTGGCCATGATCACCGGCGACAACGCCCGTACGGCACAGGCCATCGCCCGCCAGCTGGGCATCGACGAGGTGGTGGCCGAAGTCCTGCCGCAGGGCAAGGTGGATGCGGTGCGCCGCCTCAAGGCGGCTCATGGCCGGGTGGCGTTCGTGGGTGACGGTATCAATGATGCGCCGGCGCTGGCCGAGGCCGATGTCGGCCTGGCCATCGGCACCGGCACCGACGTGGCGGTCGAGTCGGCCGATGTGGTGTTGATGTCGGGCAATCTGCAAGGCGTGCCGAATGCCATTGCCCTGTCCAAGGCCACCCTCGGCAATATCCGCCAGAACCTGTTCTGGGCCTTTGCCTACAACACGGCGCTGATTCCGGTGGCCGCCGGCGTGCTGTACCCGGCCTGGGGCATCTTGCTGTCGCCCATTTTCGCGGCGGGCGCCATGGCGATGTCGAGCGTATTCGTGCTGGCCAATGCCCTGCGTCTGCGGCGTTTTCAGCCGCCGCTGGTGACAGCGGAATCGACCCGTTGACGTTCTGGCAGGCCCTGAACAGGGTCTGCCTTCTTGTGGATGATCCTGACATCATGCCGACAATCACAGTATTGCCGCATGCCGACCTGGCGCCGCAGGGCGCTGTGCTGGAGGTGGCCGCCGGCGCCACCCTGTGCGAGGCGCTGCTGGCGCATGGCATCGAGATAGAACATGCCTGCGAAATGAGCCGGGCCTGCACCACCTGTCATTGCATCGTGCGCCAGGGCTTGGAGTCGCTGGCCGCTGCCAGCGAC
>JAEWJD010000386.1 GCA_023386765.1 Pseudomonadota bacterium
CAGCTCCGCCCCGGTCTGCGGCTCGGCGAAATGGATTTCCAGCACGACCTCGACAGCCGGATCCGGCTCTTCGGGGTCATCGCTTTCCGGCGTCGGACTGGCCTGCGCTGCCTGTGCCGGGACGGCGGCATCGGGCTGCCCATCATGGCCCATGCCGGGCTCGCGGCGCGCCGCCCGCGCAGCCTCGCCGGCCCCCAGCAAAGGATCCTGCTCGCTGGCCGGGAAGTGCGCCTGCATGCGGCGGCGCACGCGCCGATCCTGCCACCAGTTGAACCCAAGTACCAGCAGTATCAGCAGTACGCCAAGGGCGATGAGCCCAATCTGCAATTCACTCATGTGTCAATCCCGCGCCGGTCAGGCGCCTTTCGAATCGGGTGGTTATGCGACGTCGGTGGCCATTTGCACCGCCGAATCTATATCTACAGCAACGATACGCGAAACCCCTTGCTCCTGCATGGTCACCCCGATCAACTGTTTGGCCATCTGCATGGCGATCTTGTTGTGGGAGATGAACAGGAACTGGGTCTGGTCGCTCATGCTGCTGACCAGGTTGGCGTAGCGCTCGGTGTTGGCGTCGTCCAGCGGCGCATCCACCTCGTCCAACAGGCAGAACGGCGCCGGATTTAGCTTGAACAAGGCGAACACCAAGGCCGTGGCGGTCAGCGCTTTTTCGCCCCCCGACAGGAGGTGAATGGTGCTGTTGCGCTTGCCTGGCGGTTGGGCCATGACCTGCACCCCGGCATCCAGAATCTCATCGCCGGTCATGCTCAAGCGGGCCTCGCCGCCGCCGAACAACTTGGGAAAGAGCTCACCGAAGTGGCCGTTGACGGTGTTGAACGTTTCCTGCAGCAGCTCTCGGGTTTCGCGGTCGATCTTGCGGATCGCGTCTTCGAGCGTCTCGATGGCGGTCAGGAGATCCTCTTGCTGCGCATCCAGGAAGGTTTTGCGCTCACGTGCGGTGCCCAGCTCATCGAGCGCGGCCAGGTTGACCGAACCCAACGCATCGATCTGGCGGGAAATGCGCCCCACCTCTGACTGCAGCCAACTGGCCCGACGCCACTCTTCGGGCATGGCGGCCAATTCGGCGGCCAGGGCCTGGCGGTCGACTTCCTGGGCATTGAGCTGCTCGGTGAACTGCTCTTCGGCCAGCCGGGCTGCCTGCTCCTGCAGCTGCAACTCCGTGATCCGGGCCCGCAACGGCTCAAGCATGCGCTCTTGCTGCTGCCGGTCGTCATCGGCGCCACGCAACTGGGCGGCCAGGTTGTCCATTTCCTGGCGGGCACGCGTCAATGCTTCTTCGCGTTCGACACGCAATTCCAGGGCATCCTGCAAGCCGGCCTGGGTGGCCGAGGCATCCAGTTCGGCCAGATCGCCCTCGAGTTGCTTGAGCTCCGTGCCGGCACGCTGGCTCTGGTCGGCGGCCAATTGGCGGTTGCGCTGCAGATCCGTGATGCGCACCTGAATGCTGCGCTCGGCGAACTCGGCTTCCTGGGCGGCGCGCTCCAGTTCGCGCAAGCGGCTGCGTGCCGCCTCGGCCTGCGCGGCGAGCGTTTCACCGTCGATTTCGGCATCCGAAAACCGTCCCTGATGCTCGGCCAGTTCCATGTCAAGCGTCTCGAAGCGGGCTTCGGCCTCTTCACGGGTGGCCAGCAGGTCTTCTTCCTGGACAGCCAGCTCCTGCAAGTCTTCGCGCAAGCGCGCGGCACGCTCGCCGGACTGCTCGGCCTGCTGCTGCAGCCGGCTATGTTCCAGCTGTACGTCATGCAGGCGACGGGTGACTTCGCTGACCCGCTGGCGTGCCGGCGCCAATGCCTGCGACACCTGCTGCCAGGCCGCCTCGGCACGCGCCACTGCGCTACGCGCCTGGTCGGCGATCAATTGCTGGGCCTTGATTTCACGCTGCAGGTTTTCGATTTCCTGCTGGCGCGCCAGCATCCCGGACTGCTCGGAGTCGGGGGCATAGAAACGCACGCCATGGGCATCGATGAGATGGCCGGCCTTGACCACATAGCGGCAGCCTGCCGGCAGGGACTGGCGGGCCGCCAGCGCCGCAGCAAAACCCTCGGCCACGTATACGCCCTGCAACCAGGACTCAAGCAAGGCCCGCAAGTCGGCGTCATCGACGCGCAACAGGCTGGCCAGCGGCGTGTAGCCCGGCAAGGCGGCTGCGGCAGCCAGGGCCGCAGGCTTCTGATAGAACGCCAGGCGCGCCGGCGGCGCATCTTCGGCAAAAGCGCGCGTCCAGTCCAGGCTGCGAACTTCCAGGGCGGCCATGCGTTCGCGCAGCACCGTCTCCAGGGCGGCTTCCCAGCCCGGCTCGATGTGGAGCTTCTGCCACAGGCGACCCAGCCCGGCAAGCTCATGCTTGGCCAGCCAAGGCTCCAGCGCCCCTTGCTTCTGGACGTCTTCCTGGAGCTTGACCAGGGCAGCCAGGCGGGCCTCCAGCCGCGCCAGGGCCTGCGCCTGCTGCTGGGCGGTCTGCTGGGCCTGGCTGCGCTCGGCGTCGGCCTGCGGCACGCGCCCTTCGAGCTCGGCGAGTTCGGCCTGGGCCGCCTCCAGGTTTTCCTGGGCGGCATAACGGTCCCCCGCCAGCTGCTCCAGCTGGGCGGGGTCGGGAGAATGCAATTCGCGCAGGTCCTGTTGCAGGCGCTCACGGCGCTGCTCCAGGGTCTGCATCTGACGGTCGGCGTCGCGCTGGGTCTGTGCCACCAGCGCGAGATTCTGCTCGATGCGCGCCAGCACACTGCGCATCTCGTCGCGTCCGCTGGCCGCCTCGCGCACCCGCGCCTCGATGGACGGCAGGCCTGCCTGGGCCTCTTCGGCCACGGCACGCGCCTCTTCCGTGCGCGCCGCGCCGGTGGCCAGGTCATCCTCGGCCTGCGCCAGCTGCTCGGTGCAATGCTCCTGCTGGACATTCCACTCTTCGACCTGGGCCAGCAACTGATCACGGCGTGCCTGCAACCGGTTGCGCGAGTCCACCACGTGACGGATCTCGGCCTCCAGGCGGCTGACCTGGGCATTGGCCTCATAGAGCTGGCCCTGCGCCTGGTGCACCGCATCGCTGGCCGCGTAGTGGGCCTGACGCCGCGCCTCGAGCTCGGCTTCGCCGGCCCGCAGGGTGGCGATGGCGGACTCCAGGGCATTCTGGGCCTGGGCCATCTCGCGGCCCTTGCGATCGCGCTCATCGCGCGCGCCGGTTTCCTTCAGGAACCACAGCGCATACTGTTTCTTCTCGCCGTCAGCCTGCAGGTCCCGATACTGGCGTGCCACTTCGGCCTGGGCCTCGAGCTTTTCCAGCTGGTTGCCCAGCTCGCGCAGGATGTCCTCGACCCGGGTGAGGTTCTCACGGGTGTCGGACAGGCGGTTTTCGGTCTCGCGGCGGCGCTCTTTGTAGCGCGACACGCCTGCGGCTTCTTCGAGGAAGACCCGCAGTTCCTCAGGGCGCGCCTCGATCAGGCGGTTGATCATGCCCTGGCCAATGATGGCGTAGCCGCGTGCGCCCAGGCCGGTTCCGAGGAAGATATCGTGGATATCGCGCCGGCGGACCTGCTGATTGTTGACGTAGTAGCTGCTGGTGCCGTCACGCGTGAGCACGCGCCGCACGGCAATCTCTGCGTAGGTACTCCATTGACCCGCCGCACGCCCCTCGGTGTTGTCGAACACCATTTCGACCGAGGCCCGGCCAGCCGGCTTGCGATTGCCGGAACCGTTGAAAATCACGTCCTGCATCGACTCGCCACGCAGCTCCGAGGCCTTGGCCTCGCCCAGCACCCAGCGCACCGCATCGATGATGTTTGATTTTCCGCAACCATTGGGCCCCACCACGCCCACCAGTTGGCTGGGCACGGGAATCACGGTCGGATCGACAAAGGACTTGAAGCCGGCGAGTTTGAGTTGGGTAAGGCGCACTATCGAGGACGGGCCGCAGAGGTTGAACGAGGGCGTGGAACCGACCGGAAGACCGGCATTCACGGCCAGCCTGATACCGTCCGTATGATACCGCAGCCCACTATGGAACATGCCAGCAGTGGTAAATGCTGGCGCGCGCTTTACAGGCGCGGACGCTATACTCGCTGACACTTTTTCACGTTGGCATTCAAATTTCCATGAATCCAGGCGGCTTCGGCTGCAAGCAGCGGGGACTTTCTTGAAACGCGGGTTTTATCTAGTGATGGCCGCACAGGCCCTCTCGTCCTTGGCGGACAATGCCTTGTTCATCGCGGCAATCGCCTTGATCATGGAACTGAGCGGGCCCGACTGGATGGCGCCCATGATGAAGTGGACCTTCGCGCTGGCCTACGTGGTGCTGGCTGCCTTCGTGGGCGCCTTCGCCGACTCCTTCCCCAAAGGCCGGGTGATGTTCGTCACCAATGCGCTCAAGGTGAGCGGCTGTCTGCTGATGTTCTCCTATGCCAGCCTGGGCATCCCCGCCAGCTACCAGACCTATCTGGTCTGCGTGGCCTACGGCCTGGTGGGCGTGGGTGCGGCCGCCTACTCGCCCGCCAAGTACGGCATCGTGACCGAGATGCTGCCGCCCAAGCTGCTGGTCAAGGGCAACAGCTGGATCGAAGGCCTGACCGTGCTGTCCATCATCGTGGGCACGGTGCTGGGCGGCGCCCTGATCTCCCCCGCCGTCTCCGATCTGCTGCTGCACCACCCCCACCTGAACAAGCTGGTGCACACGCCGGCCGAGGCCGCCATCCTGGTGATTTCGGTGGTGTATGTGCTGGCCGCCCTGTGCAATCTGCTGATCCCCAACACCCACGTACGCTACCCCCCGCAACAGAAGAACCCTTTCAAGCTGCTGGGCGTCTTTTCCGGCTACGTCCGGGTGCTCTGGCGCGACAAGCTGGGTCAGATCTCGCTGGCCGTCACCACGCTGTTCTGGGGCGCGGGCGCCACGCTGCAGCTGATCGTCATCGAGTGGGGCCGCAGCCACCTGGGCTATCGCCTGGACCAGGCCTCCATTCTCATGGGCGTGGCCGCCCTGGGCACCGTGATCGGTTCGATCGCCGCGGGCCGCATTCCGCTGCAGCGCGCCCTGAGCGTGCTGCCGGTGGGCGCAGCCATGGGCCTGGTGGTGTTGCTGATGCCCCTGGTCTATTCGCCCTGGAGCGTCTATCTGCTGTTGCTTGTCACGGGGGGGCTGGCCGGCTTCTTCGTGGTGCCGATGAATGCCCTGCTCCAGCATCGCGGCCACGTGCTGCTGTCAGCCGGCCACTCGATCGCCGTGCAGAACTTCAACGAGCAGCTCAATATCCTGCTGATGGTGGCGATGTACACCCTGATGCTGTGGCTGGAGATGTCGATCAACACTGTGATCGTGATCTTCGGGCTGCTGGTGACGATCCTGATGGCGGTCTTCATGCGCTGGAGCCGCCACAACCTGGCCAAGCACCCCGAACTGCGCGAGCAGATCGGACAGGAAGGCCACGGCAAGGCCCTGGACTCGCACGAGCACTGACCCTCCCGCATGACAGGCCCCCGGCGGCAAGACGCCGCCCGGGCCCGGGCTCAACCCCTTGAGGCCAGGCGCAGATCCTGCCAGGCACGCGCCTTTTCGCTCGGGCTGCGCAGCAGATAAGCCGGGTGGTAGCTCACCACCACCGGGATCTCGCGCCCGTCGTCCGCCTTCAGGTGATGCAGGCGGCCACGCAGATTGGCAATGCTGGCATCCACGCCCAGCAATGTCTGGGCCGCAAAACGCCCCAGTACCAGAATCCGCTCGGGGCGCAGCAGCGTGATCTGGCGCATCAGATACGGACCGCAGGCCGCAATCTCCTCGGGCCTGGGGTTGCGATTGCCCGGCGGGCGGCACTTGATCACATTGGCGATGAAGACATCGCGCTCACGGCTCATGCCCACCGACTCCAGCATGGCATCCAGCAGACGGCCGGAGCGGCCGACGAAGGGCTGCCCACTGCGATCCTCTTCCTGGCCCGGGGCCTCGCCCACCACCATCCAGCGTGCGGTCTGAGCGCCGTCGCCGAAAACCGCGTGCTTGCGTCCCTGGCACAGCCCGCAGGCCGTACACGCGAGCACCTGCTCGCGCAACTGGGCCAGATCGACATTGGCCACCCGCAGCGCCACCTCGGCAGCCGTACTGGGGGTGACTGCGGGCGGCAGTTCCTGGGCGGGCGCCTTGCGCTCGGGCGCCGCAGGAGCCGCAGGAACGAGCGCCGGGGTGACCGTGGCCGCCGTGTCTTGCGGCACGCTGCGCGCCACTGGCGCGGCGGCGGCCGGCGCGGCCTCGGGCAGCCTGATCGCTGCGGCTGCCGGCAGCGGCGCCACGGGCTCGGCACGCTGCCAGGTTTTCTCGATGCCGATCTCGCGCAGCCATAGACGCTGCAGGGGATTCGGACGTGGCGCAGGCATCATGACGCGCCCACCTCGGCGGCCACCGGCTTTTGCAGCACCAGGGCGTCTTCGCGCTGGCCATCGGGGGCCGGGTAATAGCTCTTGCGCCGCCCTACCTGCAGGAATCCCTGCCGGGCATAGAACGCCAACGCATTCTGATTCGAAGGGCGCACCTCCAGCAAGAGCGCTGGCACCGACTGCGCCCGGGCACGTGCTTCGCACCAGCCCAGCAGATGCTGCCCCAGCCCCTGGCGCTGGCGGTCCGGCCTCACGGCAACCACCAGCACGTGCGAGACATCGGGCGCATGCATCAGGACGCAAAATCCGGCCAGGCGATCACCGTCGCGCAAGACACAGCAGTCATACCCCGCCTTGAGCGCGTCGCGGAAATGGCCCTCCGTCCAGGGGAAAGCCTGCACACTGGCTTCCAGGGCAGCCACGGCGGCGACATCGTCAAGCGTCATGGGCGCCAGTTCGGGCACGCCAGCTGACACCGGCAACGCACTGGCCGCACGCGGATTGCCGCCTTCGCCCCGCTCGCGCTCGGCCGTGGTGAAAGCCACCTTGTCCCGTACATAGAGCGGCGCGGCCAGCTCGGGGGCCACGGCAAGACCCTGGTCCCAGTCGTGCGCGGCCAGGCGCGCGACATCAGCGGCCTGGGGCCGCTGCGCCGGACTCGCACGCCAGGCCGCTGGCACGGGCATATGCCCGGCGTAGACCTGCCAGGCGTCGCCCGCGCAGAGGATTTCCTGATCCGTCGTCCATTCGGCCGCCCGATGACGCGCCCAGCCCACCACTTCGGCCGCCGCGATCAGCAACGGCGCCTGCAGCGTCGCCCAGGCCGGCCCCTCGATGGTCTGGGTGCGGCGATAGACCGCCAGATAGACCTCTTCCATGCGGGCGTCCAGGGCAACCAGGACGATCTGCCCGACCTGTGGCCGGGCCGCTTCGGCCACGGCCAGATGAGATACCACGGGCAATACCGGAATCTGCAGGCCCAACGCCATGCCCTGGGCCACGCCGCAGGCCACCCGCAGGCCCGTGAAACCGCCCGGCCCCTGCCCGAAGGCCACTGCCTGCAGATCCGCCGGCGTCAGGCCGGCTTGGGCCAGCAGCTGGCTGGCCATCGGAAGCAGGCGTTCGGCGTGCTCCTGGGTGCCTTCATGTTCGAGGACTTCCAGGCGTTCGTCCTGCGCACGGCGCACGAGCAGCGCCACCCCGCAACGCGAGGCAGAGGTTTCAAAGGCGAGCAGATTCAGGTTCATTTGGCAATTGTACGAAATCAGCTTCAAACCAACGGGTGGACACAGGTTTTCAAGTGAACCTCGCAATGTGTAATATCTTGTGAACACCCACTAGCCGGTGGTTCTTGTCACTGTTACATTTCCGGCCATGAATACTCCAAACACCACCCCCACCCGCAAGATCCTGGTCGTTGATGATGATCCTCGCCTGCGTGATCTGCTCCGCCGCTATCTGTCGGAACAAGGGTTCAATGTCTTCGTCGCCGAGGATGCCAAGGAAATGGGCAAGCTCTGGCAGCGCGAGCACTTTGATCTCCTGGTGCTCGACCTGATGCTGCCGGGCGAGGATGGTCTGTCGATCTGTCGCCGCCTGCGCGGCGGCCACGACAACACCCCCATCATCATGCTGACTGCCAAGGCCGAGGAAATCGACCGCATCGTCGGCCTGGAGATGGGCGCCGATGATTATCTTTCCAAGCCCTTCAACCCGCGTGAACTGCTGGCCCGCATCAACGCGATCCTGCGCCGCCGCGGCACTGAAGAGCACCCGGGCGCACCCAGCCAGGAAAACGAGTCGATCGCCTTCGGCCCCTATGTGCTGAACCTCTCGACCCGCACCCTGACGCGCAACGGCGAACAGGTCCCCATCACGACCGGCGAGTTTTCGGTCCTGAAGGTGTTCGCCCGCCATCCCAAGATCCCGCTGTCGCGCGACAAACTCATGGAACTGGCGCGCGGCCGCGAGTACGAAGCCTTCGACCGCAGCCTGGACGTCCAGATTTCGCGCCTGCGCAAGCTGATCGAACCCAACCCTTCCAAGCCGGTCTTCATCCAGACCGTCTGGGGCCTGGGATATGTCTTCGTGCCGGATGGCGGCAACTGATCTGACTGCCCCATCCGGGCAGGAGCTGAGGCGTGTGCCCCGTTTGCGAAAGAATCTGAAGAACGTGATCCCAGGGCTGCGGCTAGGTCTTTTTGGCCGCACCTTCCTGTTGCTTGCAGCGCTCATGCTGGTAAGCCTTGCTGCCTGGCTGCAAGTGTTTTTCAGCATGGAGCTCGGCCCGCGCGCCAACCAGATGGCGCAGCGGGTGATCACGGCCGTCAATATCACCCGCACGGCCCTGATCTACTCGCATGCCGACGAGCGCAGCAAGCTGCTGCTGGACCTGGCCACCAATGAAGGCATTCAGGTCTACCCGCGCGAGGTCACCGATTTCACCGAGGCGCTGCCAGATGACGACTACTGGCAACGCGTGGCCCAGCATATCCGCACCCGTTTCGGACCGCAGACCCAGATCGCCTGGGGCGTCAACCAGGTTCCCGGCTTCTGGGTCAGTTTCAAGATCGACAACGATCTCTACTGGCTGGTCTTCGAGCGCGAACAGATCGGCCTGACCGGTGGCATCGAATGGCTGGGCTGGGGTGCCACTGCGCTGCTGCTCTCGCTGGTCGGTGCGGCCGTCAGCGTGGGCTTCGTCAACCGGCCGCTGTCACGGCTGGCGCGCGCGGCCCAGGTGCTCTCACGCGGCGAAACGCCTGCCCCCCTGCCCGAGCAGGGGCCGCTGGAAATCCGCGACCTGAATGCCTCCTTCAACCGCATGGCCAAGGACCTGCGTCAGGCCGAAGCGGATCGGGAGCTGATGCTGGCCGGCATCTCGCATGACCTGCGCACGCCGCTGGCGCGCATGCGCCTGGAAATCGAGATGAGCGGCGTCTCCGAAGACGCACGCCAGGCGATCGACGAAGATCTTGCCCAGATCGACCACAGTATCGGGCAGTTGATGGAATATGCCCGCCCGGCTGGCACCTTGCCGCAGCTGGCCACCGATATCTCCTCGGTTCTGACCGAACTTTACGAACGCGAGCGCAGTCACACCGCCTCCGTGGGCGGCGAACTGGATGCCGTGATCGAACCGGGCCTGCGGGCACGGATCACCGCGCTCGACCTCAAGCGCATCGTCGGCAACCTGATCGAGAATGCGCGCCGCTATGGACGTTCCAGTGACGGCCTGGCGCATCTCGTCATGAATGTGCAATCGGAAGGTGGCACCCTGGCCATCGAGGTGTCTGACCGCGGCCCCGGCATCGCCGCCGACGAGGTCGAACGCCTGCTGCGGCCTTTCTCGCGCGGAGAGGCTGCCCGCACCGGCGTCAGCGGTGCCGGCCTGGGTCTGGCCATCGTCGAACGCCTGCTCAAACACGTCGGCGGCTCTCTGAAATTGCTGCCGCGCGAGGGTGGCGGACTGACGGCTCGGATAGAGTTACCCAAAGCCAAGTTTAGGAATTATCAATTAGACACGGCAAACCAATAGCGTAGAATACGGGGTTTAGGGCCTTGCCCTAGCTCCACCGACAACTTACTGGGAGTACCGCATGAAAACTGTTGGCGACAAACTCGAGCCTTTCAAGGTCACCGGCGTCAAGCCCGGCTTCAACCAGCATGAAGAAAACGGCGTTTCGGCTTTCGAAGAAATCACCGAAAGCTCGTTCCCCGGCAAGTGGAAGGTCATCTATTTCTACCCGAAGGACTTCACCTTCGTGTGCCCGACCGAAATCGTCGGCTTCAACAAGCTGGCCAAGGATTTCGAAGACCGCGACGCCGTTCTGCTGGGCGGTTCGAGCGACAACGAATTCGTCAAGCTGGCCTGGCGCCGTGAGCACCCGGACCTGAACAAGCTGGGTCACTATCAGTTCGGCGACACCACCGGTGCCCTGATCGACCAGCTGGGCATCCGTGAAAAGGGTGCTGGCGTTGCGCTGCGCGCGACCTTCATCGTCGACCCGGACAACACCATCCAGCACGTTTCGGTCAACAACCTGAACGTCGGTCGCAACCCCGAAGAAGTCCTGCGTCTGCTGGACGGTCTGCAAACGGACGAACTGTGCCCGTGCAACCGTACCGTGGGCGGCGACACGCTGTAATACCCGCAGCCCGGCCCTGCCGGGCTTTTTTCCCTCCAGACTATAGGTAAAAACTATGGAATTCCTTTCTACCATCAAGGATCAACTACCGGATTGGGCCAAGGACATCCGCCTGAATCTGGATAGCGTGATTGCACGTTCGACGCTACCCGCCGAAGACGCCGTGGGCGCAGGCCTGGCCGCCGCCTACGCGGCTGGCAGCCACTTCCTGGTCGAAGCCTTCAAAAGCGGTCTGTCCGAAGGCGACGCGAACGCTGCGCTGACGGCCGCCGCGCTCATGGGCATGAACAACACCTGGTATCCCTATCCGGAGATGACCGGTGACGCCCAGCTCAAGAGCCTGCCGCCGCAACTGCGCATGAACGCCTACGCCACCCATGGCGGCGTGGACAAGAAGCGCTTCGAGCTGTTCTCGCTGACGGCATCAATCATCGGCAAATGCCATTTCTGCGTGCAGTCGCACTACGAAAACCTGAAGAAGGAAGGCATGAGCGTCGAGCAGCTGCGCGACGCGGGCCGGATCGCCGCCGTGGTGAACGCGGCCGCCCAGGCGCTGACCGCGCAGGGCAAGTAAGATCTCCCCTCACCCATCCCGTCCCTGGCCAGAGCGCCCGGGACGGGATGCGGCTCTCTGACCCCGGCCCTGCCTGGCAACCGCAGTCATACGGCTAGTCTTGTCTGGCGAAGTACTGCCCGGGCGTGAAACCGAAGGTTCCCTTGAAGGCATGGATGTAGGCGCTGACGCTCTCGAAGCCCACGCTCCAGGCCACCTGCTGCACGTCCTGTCCTTGCGACAGGCCGTCGAGTGATTTGAGCAGCCTGGCCACCTGCCGGTACTTGGCCAGACTCATCCCCACCGATGCGGCCCAATGGCGGGTCAGGCTGCGGGCACTCAACCCTGCCCATCGTGCCAATTGCGCCGCATTGCGTGGGTCGGCCGGGTTTTCGATCAGGACCCGGGCGATGGCGCGCAAGCGGCGGTCTTCGGGCATGGGCAAAGACAGCCCTTGCACGGCAGCTGCCAGGACCTCATCCAGGAACACCTGGCTCATACGCTGATACTCGGGCCTGTGCCAGGCCTCCGGGGCCCATTGCGCGAGCCGCTCCGCCAGAGGGGCCAGCAACGCGGATCCGGCCAGCAAGGCAGGATGCGACGGCAGGCCTTGCACCGCCTCGGCCTTGATGAACACGGTCCAGCCTTCGATAGGCCCCCGGCCGGCCACGGCATGAGCCGCCAACGGCGGAATCCAACCCACGAATCGCGGGGGGCTGACAAACAACCCGGACTCACACTGCACCATCATCAGCCCTTGCTTGAGGCAATACAGCTGGCCGGACCGATGCTGCTGTGGCTCGCCATGATCCCCGTCGTCACCCGACACCGCCAGGGCCAGCACCTGCGGTGCCTCGGGGGAGTCGATCAAGGCGTGGTAATCCACGGCAGACAGTGGGGACATGGCGTGACCAGGGGGCATCGCAGGCAAAGGCTCCAGGCGGGGTTCGTCCAGCGGCATCGCGTCCTGGCGCCCACCCATCCCCAGGCGCGCTGGTGCTGCCGAACCCGATTCTGCCGCAGCCCGGGTTGGCCAGGTAAGCGAATCAAGCCAGGCAATGACGATAAACGGCCATCCTGGCGGATGGACCCGGCTGCAGCAGACGCTTCAGTCCCTGGCGATCAGCGCCACGACGGTGGCGGCAATGCCTTCCTTGCGCCCCAGATAGCCCAGGCCCTCGTTGGTTTTGGCCTTGATATTGACCGCCCCGCTATCCAGCCCGAGGTCTGCGGCGATATTGGCCACCATGGCGGCCGCGTGGGGGCCGATCTTGGGCGCCTGGGCGTGCACGGTGGCATCCACATTGACCACCTGCCAGCCGGCCTGGCGCACGCGCGCCATGGCCTCGCGCAGCAGCACACGGCTGTCCGCGCCCTTGAACTGCGGATCCGTGTCCGGGAAGTGGCGCCCGATATCACCCAGGCCGGCCGCGCCCAGAATGGCGTCGGTGACGGCGTGCAGCAGGACGTCGGCATCGGAATGGCCCAGCAGGCCGTGGCTGTGTTCGATGCGCACGCCGCCGATGATCAAAGGCCGATCGGGTACCAGGGCGTGAACGTCGAAGCCTTGGCCCACGCGAAAGGGAATTGTCATAACCATTTTTCCATAAGTGCGAAATCGTCAGGCCAGGTGACCTTGAAGTTGCGTATCGACCCGGGCACCAGTTGTGGCGCCAGCCCGCAGGCCTCGACCGCCGAGGCCTCGTCCGTGACGGCCAGTCCCTGGGCACGGGCACCCGCCAGGGCATCGCGCAGCAGCCCCGCGCGGAACATCTGCGGAGTCTGGGCCAACCACAGCCCTTCGCGGTCGACGGTGGTACGCACGCGGGGACCGCCCGCCTTGACCGTGTCGGCCACGGGCAAGGCCAGCAGTCCGCCCACGGCATCAGCCAGGCAGGCATCGATCAGGCGTGCCAGTGCCTCGGTCGGCAGGCCTGGGCGGGCAGCGTCGTGCACCAGCACCCAGCTGTCATCCGGCAACGCGGCATCGGCCAGGGCCGCCGCGACCGTATCGGCCCGCGTGGCGCCGCCACAAGGCCGCCAGACGGTCCGCGGCAAGCCCGCCAGGGCTTGCTCGACCCAACCGTCGCCCGGGCTCACGGCGACCCGTACCTGGGCAATACGCGCATCGGCCAGCAGTGCCTGGACCGCGCGGCGCAGCATGGACTGGCCGCCCAGTGGACGATACTGCTTGGGCAATGCCGACTGACCCGGCAGACTGGCACGGCTGCCGACCCCGGCAGCAGGCACAATAGCAATCAAAGATTCAGACATGATCCAGTGATTTTATAATTTCTCCGTCATGCCTGACTCACCGACCTCTTTCGCAGTGGAAACACAACTGCCTTCCTCCTCCGCCCTCCTCGCCGCGCTCAAGCCGGGCACGCGCTATGTCCAACCCTGCCCGCCCGGATCCGGCGACGGCTGGCTGCTCGCCGACCTGGCCCGCCAGGCCGCCCGACCGCTGGTCGTGCTGACGGCCGATCCCTTGCAGGCCCAGCGCCTGGCCGACGAGATCCCGTTGTTCGCGCCCGGCCTGCGGGTGCGCCAGCTGCCTGATTGGGAAACACTGCCCTACGACGCGTTCTCGCCGCACCAGGACCTGATCTCCCAGCGCCTGTACACCTTGCATGCGCTGATGACCCAATCGGTCGACATCCTCACGCTGCCCGTCACCACGGCGCTGTACCGGCTGGCGCCACCGTCTTTTCTGGCGGCCTACACCTTTGCCTTCAAACGCGGTGACAGGCTGGATGAAGCCGCCCTGCGCGCCCAGTTGACCCTGGCCAACTACAACCATGTCACGCAGGTGACCGCGCCGGGCGAATTCTGTTTGCGCGGCGGACTGATCGATCTGTTTCCGATGGGCTCGGTAGTGCCCTACCGCCTGGACCTGTTCGATGACGAGATCGAGTCCATCCGCGCCTTTGACGTCGACACCCAGCGCAGCCTGTATCCGGTCAACGAGGTGCAACTGCTGCCGGGCCGTGAGTTTCCGATGGACGAAGCGGCGCGCAACCATTTCCGCGCGCGTTTTCGCGAGGTATTCGAAGGGGACCCGTCGCGCGCCCTGCCCTACAAGGACATCGGCAACGGCATCGCCTTCGCCGGGGTCGAGTACTACCTGCCGCTATTCTTTGACCAGACCGCCACGCTGTTCGACTACCTGAGCGCCGGCACCCTGACCGTAACCCTGGGCAATATCGAAGAGGCCATCCAGCGCTTTTCGCTGGATACCGCAAGCCGCTACAACTTTCTGAAAAGCGACCGGGAACGGCCGGTGCTGCCGCCGCAAAGCCTCTTTCTGGATCGCGATGCGCTTTACGCCGGCTTCAAGGATTTCGCCCGCCTGGCCCTGAGCGGCGAAGGGCCGCACCCTGACTTCCGGGCTGCGCCCGATGTCGCGGTGATGCGGCGCGCCGAGGATCCGGTGGCACGCCTGCGCGCCCTGGTCAGCCAACCCGGCGCAGAAATACTGCTGTGCGCCGACTCGGCCGGACGGCGCGAGACGCTCAGCCAGATGCTGGCCGAGCAGGGCCTGGCCCCTGACTGCCAGACCGACAGCATCGGTGACTTCCTGCAGACGCCGGCGCGCTTCGGGCTGGCGGTGGCCCCGCTGGCGGCGGGCTTCGGCCTGCAGGGCGGGCCCATCTTCCTCACCGAGAATGACCTGTACCCCGGCAACGCCGGCGTGCGCCGTCGCGGCAAACGCAGCCAGGAGGGCGCCAGCAACGTCGAGGCCATGGTGCGCGACCTGGCCGAACTGCGCGAAGGTGATCCGGTCGTACATGCCCAGCATGGCATCGGCCGCTATCACGGTCTGGTCAACATGGACATGGGCGAAGGCGAAATGGAGTTTCTGCACCTCCAGTACGCCAGCGGCGCCACGCTGTATGTGCCGGTTTCGCAGCTGCACGTCATCGCACGCTATAGCGGCGCCGACCCAGAAGCCGCGCCGCTGCACCAGCTGGGCTCCGGCCAGTGGGACAAGGCGCGGCGCAAGGCGGCCAAGCAGGTGCGCGACACGGCGGCCGAACTGCTGGCCTTGTATGCCCAGCGCGCCGCCCGCCAGGGCTACAGCTTCGAGCTGCCGCTGTCTGACTACGAGTCCTTCGCCGAAGGCTTCGGCTTCGAGGAAACCCCCGACCAATCGGCCGCGATCCAGGCTGTCATGATGGACATGACCTCCGGCAAACCCATGGACCGCCTGGTCTGCGGCGATGTCGGTTTCGGCAAGACCGAAGTGGCTTTGCGGGCCGCCTTCCTGGCAGTGGCCAATGGCAAGCAGGTTGCCCTGCTCTGCCCCACCACGCTGCTTGCCGAACAGCATGCCCAGACATTCTCCGACCGCTTCGCCGACTGGCCCGTGCGGGTGGTGGAACTGTCGCGTTTTCGATCGGCCAAGGAAATCGCGGCCGCCGTTGAAGGCATCAATGACGGGCGGGTGGATATCGTCATCGGCACCCACAAGATCCTGTCCAAGGACGTACAGTTCAAGCGCCTGGGGCTGGTCATCATCGACGAAGAACACCGCTTCGGGGTACGCCAGAAAGAAACCCTCAAGGCACTGCGCGCCGAAGTCGACGTGCTGACACTCACGGCCACGCCGATTCCTCGCACGCTGGGCATGTCGCTGGAAGGCATCCGCGACTTCTCCGTGATCGCCACGGCCCCCCAGAAGCGCCTGGCCATCAAGACCTTCGTACGACGCGAGGACGGCAGCACCATCCGCGAGGCGCTCTTGCGCGAACTCAAGCGCGGCGGCCAGGCCTACTTCCTGCACAACGAAGTCGAGACCATCCAGAACCGTCGCGCCCGCCTGGAGGAACTGGTGCCGGAGGCTCGGATCTGCGTGGCCCACGGCCAGATGCCCGAGCGTGAGCTTGAGCAGGTCATGAAAGACTTCTACCAGCAGCGCTACAACGTGCTGCTGTGCACCACCATCATCGAAACCGGCATCGATGTGCCCAGCGCCAACACCATCGTGATCCACCGTGCGGATCGCTTCGGTCTGGCGCAACTGCATCAGTTGCGCGGACGCGTGGGCCGCTCGCATCACCAGGCCTATGCCTATCTGCTGACGCCCGGTGAAGACGCCATCACCAGCAATGCCAAGAAGCGCCTGGAAGCCATCCAGGCCATGGAGGAGCTGGGTGCCGGTTTCTATCTCGCCATGCACGACCTCGAAATTCGCGGCACCGGCGAGATCCTCGGCGACTCGCAATCGGGCAATATCCAGGAAGTGGGCTTCTCGATGTACAACGAGATGCTCAACGAGGCGGTACGTGCGCTCAAGGTGGGCGAAGAACCCGACCTGGATGCGCCCTTCAACCTGGCCTGTGAAGTCAATCTGCATGCGCCTGCCCTGCTGCCGGCCGACTACTGCCCCGACGTCCACGCGCGTCTGGCCATCTACAAACGCCTGTCGCACGCCGATGGCGAAGATGACCTGATCCGCATCCAGGAGGAGCTGATCGATCGTTTCGGCAAGCTGCCCGAAGCGGCCCAGACCTTGCTCATGACGCATCGCCTGCGCCTGATCGCCGAGCCGCTGGGCATCGTAAAGATCGACGTCAGCGAGACTCAGGCCCTGTTGCAGTTCGGCCCCAAAGCCAACGTGGATCCGCTGCGCATCATCGAATTGGTGCAACGCCAACGCCACATCAAGCTCTCGGGCCAGGACCGTCTGCGCATCGAGATCACGGCAGTGCAACTGAACGGCCGGGCCGATGCCGTACGCGCCGTGCTGCGCTCGCTAAAATAGGCGCCATCCTCATCCGCTGCCAAGTCATGACCACTCACCTCATCATTCAAGCCCCGGGCCTGACCGCCCACCACGCCGAACAGATCGCCGCCCTGGCCAGCGCTGACGGCATCGCCCGTATCACCGCCACCGCGGCACGGCTGCTCAACGTCCAGGACGACGCGTCCACGCGCCAGGAGGTCCGCGACTGGGCCGAGCGCCACGCCGTGGATGCGGCCTTCGTACCGGCCGGGCTGGCCCTGGATGACTGCAAGATCCTGTCCATGGACATGGACTCGACCCTGATCAACATCGAGTGCATCGACGAGATCGCCGCCTGCGCGGGCGTGGGCGAGCAGGTCGCACAGATCACCGAAGCCGCGATGCGCGGGGAAATCAAGGATTTTTCCGAGAGCCTGCGCCGCCGCGTCGCCCTGCTCAAGGGTACGCCGGCCAGCGTGCTGGAACGCGTCTACGAAGAGCGGCTGCGGCTCAACCCGGGTGCCGAGGCCCTGCTGGAATCGGTGCAGGCAGCGGGCATCAAGACGCTGCTGGTATCAGGCGGCTTCACCTTTTTCACGCAACGCCTGCGTGATCGCCTCAAACTCGACAGCGCCCACGCCAACACCCTGGAAATCGATGCCCAAGGGCGCCTGACCGGCCAGGTGCTGGGCGACATCCTGGACGGTGCGGCCAAGGCGCGCCACCTGAAGGCGTTTGCCGCCGAGCACGGCGCCACGCAGGAGCAGATCATCGCGATCGGCGACGGCGCCAACGACCTGCCCATGCTGGCCGAGGCCCGCTTTGCCGTGGCCTATCATGCCAAGCCGATCGTGCGCCAACAGACGCCCTATTCGCTCAACGTCTGCGGCCTGGACGGGGTGCTCAACTGGTTTGCGCCCTGAGCCCCTGAGCCCCATGCAAAAACGCCTCCGACATGTCGGAGGCGTTTTTGTTTGCGCTCTCAGGCGGCGCGCAAGCGGCGCTTGAAGAGATAGCGATACACGAAACCCGGGAAACCCAGCACCAGATACATGCTGAGCGTGATGGCGTAGAACTCCCAGGCCTGGGGGAAGGGATTGCCCAGCGCGCTTTCGAAAGCGAAGCCGGCCAGCCCCACCACCAGGTAATAACCCAGCAGCTCGGCAAAACGCCACCACACCGATTTGCCGCCAGCCAGTGGCCACACGGCAAAGACCCGGTCCGTCAGGAAGGGCAGATTGGCGCTAACCAGAGCCAGCGCGATCAGCAACCAGACGGCCAGGGTCTGACTCATTCGATCAGCCGCCGAAGGAGTTCTGGATGACGTGCATGCACAGCGCCATCAGGCCACCCGGCAGGATGCCGAGCACGATCATCAGCAGGCCGTTGACCGACAGCAGGCCGCGCTGCACGCAGGAGGCGTTGAGCGGCTGGACGTCGCCCGAGGGCTCGTCGAAGTAGACCACCTTGACCACGCGCAGGTAGTAGAAGGCGCCGATCAGGGAGAACAGCACCGCCACCACGGCGATGGCCACATGACCCGCCTCGATCGCTGCCTGAAGCACGGCCAGCTTGGCGTAGAAGCCCACCAGCGGCGGGATGCCGGCCAGCGAGAACATCAGCAGCAGGACCATCAGGGCGTGCCAGGGGCTGCGGCTGTTCAGGCCCTTCAGGTCTTCGATGTTTTCACATTCGAAGCCCTGACGCGAGAGCAGCAACACGATACCGAAGCTGGCCAGGGTGGTCAGCACGTAGGTGATCATGTAGAACAGCGAGGCGCCGTAGGCCGCCGTTTCGGTGCCCGTCTTGCCGGCCACGACGCCCACGCCCAGGCCCAGGAGCACGAAGCCCATGTGCGAGATGGTCGAGTAGGCCAGCATGCGCTTGAAGTTGGTCTGGACGATGGCGGTCAGGTTGCCGATGGCCAGCGACAGCACGGCCAGGATCA
>JAEWJD010000004.1 GCA_023386765.1 Pseudomonadota bacterium
GTCTGATGCTAAGACGCCCGGGGAGGCAGTTTGCGCAAAACCGCCTCTGACGTGGGTGACGTAAAAGAGCGGGTCTTGCAGACAAGCGCGCAAAGTGTGCGGGGCACTTGCTTCACAAGCATGACACGACGCTGAGAGCCCAACCGTACGGCACGGGGTCAACACCGCCTCAGGCGCCGACCCATCCGGCCGGACCATCGGAATGGCCTGACCGGCAAGTGCCGGGCGTGTGGGTTGCGGAAAGGAAGCCGATCAAATTCGTGACGCATCTGACAGGCTTTTTTGATCCGCAGCACCCTTGCTTTGCGCGCGAATAAAGCAGTAAGCCCTTTAGCTTAACCTAGTTAGCGAGGGCTGTCAAAAAAACTGCGCATTATTTGCGCGCGGGCAACGCAGGGGGTATCGCGCGGCTTGCCTCAGGCGTGGGCAAACAGATAACCACTGCCATATACCGTGCGGATCGGCAGGTTCAGTCCGGCCAATTCGGCTTTGCGCCGCAGGCGGCTGATGACGACATCAATGCTGCGGGTGCCATTCAAGCGGGCGTTGGTCCCTTCCAGGCTGAGTTCGTCGGCCAGACCATTCCGGCTGACCGCCCGCCCACCGGCGTGCAACAGCGCCCGAACGATAAGGCGTTCGTTGGATGACAGCGTCAGGGTGGCACCTGTCGGCGCCGCGAGGGTCCAGTCCTGGTCACGCAGCTCCCACTTTCCGGTGGCGACCAGCTCTGCGCCCCCGTCCTCGGGCGTGCGTTCACCCCACGCCGGCAACCGCCGCGCCAGCGCCAGCAGGACGCAGATGAGTTCGCGCTCGTCCAGCGGCTCCTGCAAGGCGGCGTCGGCCCCGCTTTGCAGACAGCGCAGGCGTGCTTCCACGGGCATGTCGCTGCCTTTGACGATGATGCCCAGATCGGAAGATCCGCGCAGACGCGCAATCAATGCAAAACCCAGTTCACCCAGCTGCCCCATATCGAGAACCACGATATCGAAATGCTCTTCATTGAGCATGCCGAACAGTTCCAGCGGGGTTGAGCATCCCTTGGTGGAGATGCCTGCCTGCAATAAGACCGAAATTGCACGTACGCGGCTGGCTGAATCCGGCACCATTATCAGTGTGCTCAATTGTTTCATCACCAAGCCCTTTCTCTTTGTGCATCCGCTGGCGGGAAAATGACCGCCCCCGATGCGATTGGAGAGAGTGTGACGCTCTATTGCGATCCACATCCAGTCAAGATTCGTCAATTTTGCAATGATTGACAGTCCCGGCCTTTCGCAGCGATTCGGCCGATGTCAACACCAAGCGGTATCATGTAGGACTAGGAAAAGTCAGCGGGCGGTATTGCTGTCATGCGTCCCATTGCCGCTCAACCTTTTTATGACACAGCACGGCCCATGCGAATCGCCTCACTAGAAGATGACCTGGACCAGGCCCAACAGATTCAACGGCTGTTGCAGGAGGCCGGTTATGAGTGTCGCAGCTTCCAGCAAAGTCAGGACCTGTTGGCAGCCCTGCGCGAAGAAACTTTCGATCTAATCCTGGTGGATTGGCATCTGCCCGACATGGATGGGGATGATGTCGTGCGCCATTTGCGCTCACGCCAAGGCCTGTCGCTGCCCATCATCTTCGTGACCAGCCGCAACCTCGAAGAAGATCTGGTCGAAGGTTTGAACGCCGGCGCCGACGATTACATCGTCAAGCCACTGCGCCCGGGCGAACTGCTGGCCCGCGTGGCCGCATTGCTGCGCCGTACCCAACCCAGCTCTCAGGATGCCCAGGCTTTCGAGATCGGGCCCTACGAGGTGGATCCGGTGCATCACGTCATCAAGCTGCATGGGCAGGCGGTGCCCCTCGCTCCCAAGGAGTACGAACTGGCACTGCTCTTCCTGCGCAACATCGGCCGCCTGCTGTCGCGCGACCTGCTGGCCGAAAGCATCTGGAACCGTGAGATCCCCCCGACCTCGCGCACCTTGGACACGCATCTGTCCAACATCCGCCAGAAGCTGCAGTTACGGCCGCAGAACGGCCTGCGCCTGACCTCTTCCTATGCCCTGGGCTATCGCCTCGAACTTGTGACGCAGCCCTCAACCCCGCTGTCCGACTGACAACAAACAGAACACGATCGCGCCACCTTCTGGCGCGATCTGCAATCAGGAGAGTCGCAATGAACCGGAACCTCCGGCGTGCGTGCCTGGCGCTGAGCTTTGCCCTGACCGCCACCGCGGCCCAGGCACAGCCCGCCGGCGCAGTGAACGATGATTTCATTTACCGCGTTCGTGCCGGTGACACGCTGGGTGGTCTGGCAGCCACCTATACCGGCAAAGAAAGCAACTGGCAGACGCTGCAGCAGCTCAACAATGTGGCCGATACCCTGGCCCTGCCCATCGCGCTGGAACTGCGCATCCCGCTGTCCATGATTCCGGAACGACCCAGCTCGGCCGAGGTCGTCAGCCTGAGCGGCAGCGCCAGCGCCGATGGCCAGTCTTTGCAGGTTGGCAGCCAGCTCGCCGAAGGCGCGCAGTTGACCACCGGCCCGAGCGGCTTCATGACCCTGCGCCTGTCTGATGCCAGCGAAATCACCCTGCCTCCCGGCAGCAATGTGTCGCTGCAACGCCTGCGCCAATTCCAGCACGTACCGCTGACCGACACCATTCTCGCCGTCAATGACGGCGCCATGGAGTCACAGGTCGCGCCGGAGGGCTCGGGCGTGGGGCGTTTCGAGATTCGCGCCCCGGTAGCCGTCACCGGCGTGCGCGGCACCCGTTTCCGGGTGGAGGCCAGCGCCCAGGGCGCCAGCCAATCCGTTCTGGAGGGCAACGTACGAGTCCAGGCCCAGGCGCCCGGACAGGCCCCTGCCCACCCGGTGACGGTGAAACAGGGCCAGGGTGCGTTGGTTGGCGGCGATGGCCAGATGCTGGGCGTGCACATGCTGCTGCCGGCACCGGCCTTGAGCACACCGCAGCGCAGCGGCGGCACCTGGAGCAGCGAAATCAGCCCCGTCGCAGGGGCCCAGGCTTATGACGTTCGCGTGTCGCGCGATGCCGAAGGCATGCGTGTGGTGTCCGCCCAGCGCGTGACCGACACCCGGTTGCGTTTCTCCGCGCCAAGCCCGGGCACGTTCTACGTCAACGTCAGCGCCATCGACCAACATGGTCTGGCAGGCTATGCCAGCCGCGCCCCCTTCGAAGGTGCCCTGGCACTGGTCAGCACCGATGGCCAGCCCGTCACCAGCGGCTCGGGCGGGCTGGTGACGCTGCAGGACTACTGACCCCGGCACCATGGCCTCGCCGTCGGCTCCCCCGAAGCCGCTGTCCCGTTCGGGACGGCTGCTGACCCTCATGCTGACGGCGCTGGCAGCCTTGCTGGGCGCCTTCGGCGGCGCAAGCCGGGTGGATCAGGCGCTCTATGACCAGACGCTCAATCTGTTGAGCCGTCCGGCACAGCACGACATCGTGCTGGTCACGATCGATGATGAAGGCCTGCGAAAGCTGGGGCGCTGGCCCTGGAAGCGCCAGACCCACGCGGCCTTGCTCAGGCAATTGCGCGAAGCGCGCGCCGTCGGCCTGGACCTGATCTTCTCAGAACCCGACCTGACCGACCCCGCCGCCGACGCCACCCTGGCAGAGGCCATCAAGGAGCACGGCCGGGTCGTGCTGCCGCTCATCCTCGACAACCTGGACGACACGCAGGTCGCACACGTCCCGATTGTGCCCCTGGCCCGTGCCGCGGCCGCACTGGGCTTCATCAACATCCCGGTCGATGGCGACGGCGTGGTCCGGCGAGGGGCCTGGCAACGCGACATCGGGGACTCGACCGTCCGGCATTTTTCACTCGCCCTGATGCGCGCCGGCGGCCAGGCCGAACAGGCGCAGCAGTTCGCACAAGGCGAAACCGGCCGCAGCCCGACCAGCCTGATCCCCTTTCGCGGCCCGCCCGGCCACGTGACCATGGTGCCCTACACGGACGTACTCGACGGCCGCATCGACCCCGCTTTCTTCCGGGGAAAATACGTAGTGGTGGGGTCCTGGGCGACCGGTCTGTCCGACTCCTTCCCGACGCCGATGTCACACCGGGCCAATGGCATGGCGGGCATGGAAATTCTCGCCAATATGCTGCAGGCGGCACGCGACAATGATTCCCTGCGCCCGGCAACGGCCTGGGAAAATGCATTGGCGACGGCACTGCCGGTGCTGCTGCTGTGCCTCATCATGCGACGCGGCTCCCCGCGCCTGGCGCTGACGTGGAACGTCCTGCTGCTGGTGCTGATCGTGCCGGGCAGCGCCCTGCTGCTGCGCCTGGCCGACATCTGGTTTGCTCCCTCGGCCGCCCTCATCAGCCTGATGGTGTGCTATCCGCTCTGGAGCTGGCGCAGCCAGGAAGCCATGCTGCGCTACATGGACGAGGAGCTTGTGCGCCTGCGCCAGGAACAGACCCCGCTGCAGGAGCCCGCCTATCCCTCCCGCAGAAGGCTGCTGGACAATCACTCGGTCGAATACCGGCTGACCCGCTTTCGCCATGCCATGGCCTTGCTGCGCGACTTGCGGCAATTTCTCACCGATGGGCTGGATGGCCTGCCGGATGCTTCGCTGGTGTTCGACCAGGAACAAGGCCTGCAATTTCGCAATCGCGCCGCCGTGCTGTTTTTCGGCCAGCTTAAGCTGCCGCCGCCACCGGCCGGACAACCCGCCGCCACGGTGCTCCAGACGCTGCTGCCGCAGGACGCCACCGAACCGGTGCTGGCGGCCATGCAGGAAGCTGCCCGCCAGTTGCCTCGCTCGGGCTGGAGCACGGACATCGAGACGCGTACCCGCCATGGGCATGATGTCATCATCAAATGCGCGCCCATCCATGCGGGTGACGGCGCTTTTGCCGGCACCATCCTGACATTCAGCGACATCAGCGACATTCGGCAGGCCGAACGCCAGCGCGAGGAAACCCTGCGTTTTATCTCGCATGACATGCGCGCGCCCCAAAATGCCATCCTGGCCTTGGTCGCCATGCAGGATGAAGACGGCCAGGCCAGGCAGGAAGGCGACACGCTGCGCCGTATCGCCCAGCTGTCGCGTCGCACCCTGCATCTGGTCGATGGCTTCGTGCAGCTCACGCGTGCCGAATCCATGAAGATCCAGATGTTCGACCTGGATCTGGCGGATCTGCTGCGCGAGGTGTGCGATGACTTCTGGGCACCCGCACAGAGGCGCAATATCGTGCTGGATGTGGCCGAGCCGCTGCCGGTCGCCTTCATCCAGGGTGATCAGACACTGCTGCGGCGAGCCATTGCCAACCTGCTGGACAATGCGATCAAGTACAGCCCCATGGACAGCCAGATCCGGATCAGCCTGCAGGCTGACGGAGAGAATTGGCTGATGGCAATCTGCGACCAGGGCCCGGGCCTGTCGGCCGAAGATGCGCTGCGGGTATTCCAACCCTTCTCGCGCATGGCCTCAGGGATGGCCGCAGATGCGGGCGGCGCGGGCCTGGGGCTGGCCTTTGTGCGCACGGTGGCCGAGCGTCATCATGGCCAGGTACAGGTACACAGCACGCTGGGAGAGGGTTCATGCTTCGAGCTGCAGCTGCCGCGTGCCTAACGGAACTGATGCCGCAGCGTCACCGGCGTGCCGGATTTGACGTCCAGCGTCGTTTGATAGGGTGGCAGGTCGGCATTACGCACGACCACTTTGTACTTACCGGGCGGCAGGCGCAACTCACGTAATGGTGGGCTGACGCCGCGGTTCACGCCATTGACCCAGACCTCGCCCCAGGGCTGTATCTGCACGGCGACCGTGACACGGGCCGCCGTCGCAGGCTGTCGCGACACGTCACGCGGCGCCGCTGCCTGCGGCGTCGCAGGTTCGGCCACCACCTCGGCTGGTGGGGGCACAACCGGCTCGGCGACTGCCTCGACAACGGGTTCGATCCGCGTGTCGGGCCGTATGCGTGCGGACTCTGCAGGCGCCGAAGACGGCGTCACGCGAAGGCCGCCGGCCAGTTGCGAGGCCGCGATCACCGAGTCCTCGGAGGACGTGAGCCGCTGCCACCAGTAGGCGCCGACCGTCGCGCCCACCAACAGCAACACCACGACCAGGCCATATCGTCGCGAACGCGATGAAGCCGGCTGCACCGATACCATTTCGACCCTGGGCGCGGCCGATGGGAATGCCAGCGGCGGCAGGGTTTCCTCTTCGGTTTCGTCGGAGCAGCTGAACGACAGGCTTTCGGCCAGGGCGGTCACCGACTGCGGCCGCTCGGCCGGATAAAAGGCCAGCCCGGCATCAATGGCCTGCAGGAACGAGGGATCGTAACGCGGCAGCTCCCGATCGGCCAAAGGCCGATACGGTTCGCCATTCAGACGCTGGGGCGCAGTCGGAGGCAAGGCACCGCAAATCAGGGAATGCGCGACTGCGCACAGGCTGTAGACGTCACTCCAGGGGCCGCGTGGCCATTGCGCCTCCTGCAGGTAAAACTCATAGGGAGCAAAGCCGGCTTCCGTGATCGGCGCACGCGCTTCGTGCTGGCGCGCCAGGAGATCGGCGGCCATCAGGTGGGCCCGCCCGCTTTCATCCAGGCCGATGGAAGCCGTGGTGATATCACCACAGATACGCCCACGCTCGTGCAGGGACTGCAATGCCGGCAGCAGCTCACTCAGCAGCCGCTTGATGCGCTCCTGGGGAACGCCGCCTCGCACCGTCGCTGCAATGGCGTTCAAGGGACGATGGGCCAGCGGAGCAGCACCGGCAAACGGGCTGCCTGCCAACGAGGGACCAGCAAGGAAAGACATGTCGTTCTGTAAACGGGCCAAAAGCCAGGGGGCACCCGCAGTCGCGCTGATTCAAAAAGCGTGTGCCTGCCGGATGCCGCACACGTAGTAATGGACATTGGGTATTATGCCAGCGGCACCGCCTGACTCATATTGTCTTGGGTATTCCACAACACAGACCTGCCAGGTCATAGAGAGCCCCTTGAAGCCTTACCTTCTTTCTGCGTGCCGTCTGGGCCTGGCCGCCCTGTTCCCCGCCCTGCTTGCAGGCTGCGCCCATCTTTCCCGCCCCGCCATCCCGACCGAAGCGCAGCAACAGGCACTGGCCCGCGTCGAAGCCGACTATCTGGCCGGCCGCTATGGCGACGTGATACGCCAGGTAGCAACATCCGATGAACTGGCCAGCGCACCGGCCAGCATCCAGGTACCGGCCCTCAAGATGCAGGCCTTCAGCTATTGCGTCAACCGCCACGAAGCGCTTTGCGAAGATGCCTTCGCCCGGATCCTGCAACTGGATCCGGGATTCACGCTGACGGCCGCTGAAGTGGGCCATCCGATCTGGGGGCCAGCCTACCAGCGTGCCCGCCGCTAAGGCCCTCCCCCCATTCGAGCCCGCCCTTGCGGGCTTTTCTTTTGCCCGCCGGGCGCGAGCGCCAGACGAAAAAAAACTGCCGGCCCGAAGGCCGGCAGTCTTGAGCAGCAGCACCTTGCGGTGCCGGCGACATCCGCTTATTCGGCGGGCGTCTCGCCTTGCGGCGACAGCGGCTCTTCCACATCGATTTCGACCGCAACCGGTGCGTCCTCGAAGGGGTTGGCCAGCTGACGCGCGGCTTCGCGCTCGGCCGCCTCGAGGGCTTCCTTGTCCTTGCGGGCCAGGTGGTAAGCCAGACCGGTACCCGCAGGGATCAAGCGACCCACGATGACGTTTTCCTTCAGGCCGCGCAGATCATCACGCTTGCCCATGATGGCCGCTTCGGTCAGCACGCGGGTGGTTTCCTGGAAGGAAGCCGCGGAGATGAACGAGTCGGTCGACAGCGAGGCCTTGGTGATGCCCAGCAGCACGTTGTCGTAGGAAGCCGGACGCTTGTCCTCGGCGATCACACGGTCGTTTTCGTTCAAGAGCTCGGAACGCTCGACCTGTTCGCCCGGGATGAAGTCGGCATCGCCCGGATCCGTGATGTTCACACGGCGCAGCATCTGACGAACAATCACTTCGATGTGCTTGTCGTTGATCTTCACGCCCTGCAGACGATACACGTCCTG
>JAEWJD010000013.1 GCA_023386765.1 Pseudomonadota bacterium
GACTCATGGATGAGGATGATATTCATTCTTGTTCATAGGCGAGAAGCCAGAGGGAATCGTGCAAAAAGAAAGACGCCCGCAGCAGACCGGGCGACGGCTGGGAGTGCTGGCGCTGGCCGCGGGTGCCAGCCTGGCTCAGGCTGCCCAGAGCGATGGCGTGCAGACCCTGGGGGTGGTGCATGTACAGGGCAGCGTGTCCACCCTGACCGAGGACAGCGGCGCCTACGCGGCGCCTGCCACGACCGTGGGTGGCAAGCTGCCGTTGACGGCGCGCGAGGTCCCGCAATCCGTATCGGTCATCACCCGGCAGCGTCTGGATGACCAGAACCTCAACTCGCTTGAGGAAGCGATGGGACAGATGCCGGGCATCACGGTCGATGCGGCGGCCACGGCGGTCGTGCCACAGTTTTATTCGCGCGGCTTCCAGATCGAGTCCTTCCAGTATGACGGCGTGCCCATGCTGGCCGGTGGCGCGTCCTGGGCGCAGCCCGATCTGTTCATGTACGACCATGTCGAGCTGTTGCGCGGGGCGGCGGGCCTGTTCAATGGGGCCGGCCAGCCGGGCGGCGTCATCAACCTGGTGCGTAAGCGCCCGGCGCGCGAATTGCGTTTCTCCGGGACCCTGGGTGCAGGTTCCTGGGACAATTACCGTGCCGAGGCGGATCTTTCCACGCCGCTGGATGAAGCCGGGCGCGTGCGCGCACGCGTTGCTGCCGCCTATGAAGACCGTGATTACTTCTATGACGTCGCCAATGCCCGCAAGCAGGCCTATTACGGCATTGTCGAGGCTGACCTGGGCGATGCCACGCGACTGAGCCTGGGGGGCAACTACCAGAAGCGGGACTGGCTGCCCTTCATGATGGCCTTGCCGCGTTATCGCGACGGCGCTGCGCTGGATCTCAAACGCAGCACTTTCCTGGGGGCCGACTGGAACCGCTGGGATTTTGAAAGCCATCAGGTCTTTGCTGAACTGGAGCATCGGTTCTCGTCGGATTGGGTGCTCAAGCTCAACGCCAGCCAGGCCAATGAAACCAGCAAGCTGAAATACGCCTACGTGCGTGGCGCGATGGATCGTGAAACCGGCGCAGGCCCGCGCCTGTATGGCGGCGCCAACCAGTACCGCAACCGCCAGTCGGGCCTGGATCTGATGCTGAGCGGCGCGTTTCAGGCCTGGGGCCAGCGCCATGAGGTGGTATTCGGCGGCAACTGGTATCAGCGCAATGCGCGTGCTTACAACGCCTATGCCTTGCCAGGTATCGCCGGGCAGCCGGTGGATATCTTCCACTATGACCTGGACGACTACCCCGAACCCGCTGATCCGGCCTGGAGCGGACGCAGTGAGGTCAGAACGCAGCAGTCGGGTGTCTATGGCATGGCCCGTCTTAAGCTGGCCGACCCTCTCACGCTGGTGCTGGGCTCGCGCATGAGCTGGTGGAGCACCGAGAACCGCAACCTGGTGAGCGGAGTGCGCAGCAAGCCCGACAGCACCCACGCACGCCTGACGCCCTATGCCGGGCTGGTGCTGGATCTGGATGATCACTGGAGCGCCTACGCCAGCTACGCCGATATCTTCCGCCCGCAAAGCGAACGGCTCACGGCAAGCGGTGCCAGCTTGCCGCCGGTGGTGGGAGCCAACTACGAGGCTGGCCTGAAAAGCGAATGGCTGGATGGCAGGCTCAACGCCTCGCTGGCGGTGTTCCGCATCAACGAGCGCAACCGTGCGCAGCGCAATCCCGACTATCCGGAGAGCGGCAACTGCTGCTACGAGTCCAGCGGCGAAGTGCGCAGCCAGGGCTTCGAGGCCGAGATGGTGGGCGAGATCCTGCCTGGCTGGCAGGTCATGGGTGGCTACACCTTCAACACCACGCGCTATCTCAAAGACCGTGACAACGGCGGCGCCAGCTATCGCACCTTCACGCCCAAGCATCTGCTGCGTCTGTGGAGCAACTATCAGTTGCCGGGCCAGTGGTCGCGCTGGAGCGTGGGCGGGGGCGTGAACCTGCAAAGCGGCATCTATACCGAGAGCGCGGTGCAGGGGCCGGTCAGCGGTAGTTCGGTGCGGGTGTCGCAGGCAGGCTATGCGATCTGGAATGCCCGACTGGGCTATCGCGTCAACGACCACGCCACGCTGGCCCTGAATGTGAACAACCTGTTCGACAAGGTCTATTACCAGCGCCTGGGCAATGCCGACATGGGCAATGCCTATGGCGAACCGCGCAGCGCCATGCTGACGCTGCGCGTCAAATACTAGGAGTCATCATGATGAAACGTTTTCTGCTGGCCGGTGCCTGGGCGCTGGCTGCCGGCACCGCTGCCGCCGCTGACCCGGCTGCTGGTCGCTATGTATTCAGCGTCGACGATGGCGACGGGCAGCCGCCCTACACCATGACACTCTATGTGCAGACCTTGCCGGGGGAGTTCTATCAGGTCCACGGCAGCCTGCTGCTGGATGATGCGGAGTTGGGAGTGGTCGGGTCCGGGCGCGTGCGGCAAGGCAAGTGGCTGCTGGATCTGGTGGCCAGCGGCGGTGTGCGCGATGAAGAGCCCGATGCAGGCAAGCGGGCGCTGTTCGCGCCGGGCCAGGTTCCGCCGCGCGTGAGCGCAGCCGGCTTTGCAACCATGCATGTGGAGCTGGATGCGACGGATCTGGCGGGCGTGATGCAGCGCTATCAGACCAATGTGGTCAGCGGCCACCATGTGCAAGGCCCGGTCTATGCCGACAGCCAGGTTCGCCCGCTCAAGTAGCCGTGTGGGAGACGGGGCCGCCAGCATGCGGCCCCGGGCACCGCCAGCCGTCAGGCGCGGCTGAGCACGCAATCCAG
>JAEWJD010000066.1 GCA_023386765.1 Pseudomonadota bacterium
ATACTCACGCGCTGCTGCTGGCCGCCGGACAGCTGCCCGGGCCGGTAATCCAGGCGCTCGCCCAGCCCCAGCCGGCGCAGCAGCGCCTCGGCCCGCATCCGGCGTGGCGCACGCGCCACCCCCGCATACACCGCGGGCATCTCGACATTGCCGCGCGCCGTCAGGTCGGCCAGCAAGTGGTAGCGCTGGAAAATGAAACCGAAGTGTTCGCGCCGCAGTTCTGCCAGCTCGTCCGGCCCCATGGCGGCCGTCTCGCGGCCATCGACGCGATAAACGCCACGCGTGGGCCGGTCCAGGCAGCCCAGCAGGTTCATGAGCGTGGACTTGCCCGAGCCGGAAGCACCGACGATGGCCACCATTTCGCCGGCCTCGATGGACAGGTTGACCTCGCGCAACACGGCGACCACCTGATCGCCGGCGCTGAATTCGCGCCAGACGTCCCGGAGTTCGATCAGCGGACCGCTCACGCTGGCTCCGCCGGCGTGTAGGCGGTATCGGCGGAAATCACTTTCTCGCCCTCCTGCAGGCCTTCGAGGACCTGGGCCATGACGTTGTTGTTCATGCCGATACGCACCTCGCGCGACTCGACCTTGCCGTCTGCGCCCACCACCCGCACCGCATAGCGCCCATCCCCCGCGCGTGCGCCCAGCGCCGAAGACGGAATCTGCAACACCTGGCCGGCCTCGCCCAGCACGATGAACACCTGCGCCGTCATCGAGATGCGCAGCACGCCATCCGGATTGGGCACGTCGAACAAACCGTTGTAATAGACGGCCGCTGAATTGGATGTCGAGCTGCTGCCGCTCAGGGCGGCCGTGCTCTCGTCGCGCTGGATCGAATCGGGCGCCGGCTCGACGGCGCGCAGCGTGCCGTAATGGCGCGCATCCGGCTCGGCCAGAATGGTGAAATAGACTTTCTGCCCGGGACGCACCCGGGTCACGTCGGCTTCCGAAATCTGCGCCTTGACCGTCATGGTGTCCATTTGCGCGACCTTGATGATCGTCGGTGCGCTTTGCATGGAGTTGACCGTCTGCCCTTCTTTGGTCACCACCGCCACCACCACGCCATCCATGGGCGACTGGATGCGGGTGTAACCCAGGTTGACGCGCGCCTTGTCGACCTCGATCTCGGCCTGGGCGATCTGCGCCTGCAAAGCACCGATATCGGCCCGCGTGACCAGCAGCGTCGCCTCGGCATTGTCGAAGGCCTCGCGCGAACTGGCTTGCGCGGCCAGCATGCGGCGCTCCCGCGCATAGGCCTGCTCGGCCTGGCGCAATGTCGCCTGACGCGCGCGCAGCTCGGCGCGGCGCGCATCCAGCATGGCCTGGGCATTGCGCAGGTCGTTCTGCTGGGTCATGTCATCGATCTCGGCCACCAGTTGGTTCTGGTGCACCGTATCGCCCAGGGCCACCTTGAGCGACTTGAGCTGGCCCGAGACCTGAGCGCCCACGCTGACCTGGCGCACGGCTTCCAGCGTCCCGCTGGCCAGCACGCTGTCTTCCATGTCGGCGCGCTTGACCGCCGTGGTGACATAGGTGGGTGCCGGCGAAGCCGGAAAGAACAGCCATTTGATCAGCAGGACGGCAGCCAGCAAGGCGAGCGCCAGCCAGATGAAGCGTTTGATGCGGCCGGGTTTGGTTTTCATGGACATCCTGCAGCCGAAGGCCGACAGATAGGAAACGATTGCATTCAGGGCCTGGGCATTCTACGCGGACGCCCACGCAAAGCGGAACCGGATCGTTCAGGGCGCGCTCAGGGAGAAATAGGGTTGCTCGCCCAGCACCTGGCGGGCGATGCGCAGCACGGCATCCAGCCCGGCCATCTCCGCCACACGCGGATAGGCCGCGCACAGCCGCAAGGGCGTAAACGGTCGCTCCTGTTCATAGCGCTGCACCCGCCCGCTGGCCAGGGCATCGGCCATCACGCTGACCGGCAGGGCACTGATGCCCACGCCGGCGGCCACCATACCGGCAATGATGGCCACGCTGGTACAGGTATTGAACTCGGGCAGGGGCGCACGCTCCTGGGCATACCAGGCCGACACCACTTCGTGCAGCGGCGACGGCGCCGGCACCACGAAGAGCTTGTGGGCGGCAAGGTCGGCGGGGCGCAGACGTCCGCGCGGCATCTGCCCCATCCAGGCGACCTCGGCCCAGGCCAGCGGCTCGACCTGGACGTGATGACTCACCCCCGCATCGATGAGAAAGGCGATATCGAGCTGATTGGTGTTCAGACGCTCGCTCAGCACCAGGCTGTTGGCGATCGTGAGCTCGATGTGCAGACGCGGGTAGCGTTGCTCCAGCTGCCGCACGATCGCCGGCAGACAGAGCATGGCGATGGTTTCCGACGAACCGACCCGCAATGTGCCCTGCAGCGGATCGCCGGTGCGCAAGCGCGTTTCCAGCTCATCCAGGACACCAATGGCCTGCTCGGCATAGCGGCGCGCCAGCACACCCTCGGCCGTCAACACGGCACGCCGTCCTTCGCGCTCGAAAAGCGCCACCCCCAGCGCCGCTTCCAGCTCGCGGATGCGCAGGGACACCGTTGGCTGGGTCACATTCAGGTGCTCGGCGGCAGCCTGGAAAGAGCCCAGCCGGGCAATTGCCAGCAGGGCCTCCATTTGGGGAATTGAAAACCGTCTCATCAGTAAATTTTATATTAAAAGCCTATGAACATTAATTAGATAGCATAAATTCTTATTGATACGATGGCAGCCATGAACATGCCATTCGATCTCCCTGCCGGCGCGGCCGACTGCCACGCCCATGTCCTGCGTACGGATCTGCCGCTGACGGCCGGGCGTCACTCGGCGCCCTTGCGTGACGCCGAGGTGGCCGATTACCTGGCTGTGCTGGATACCCACGGCGTGCGCTACGGCGTGCTGACCGCACCCAGCTTCTACGGTGCCGACAATCAACTGCTGTTGCAGGCCCTGGATGCCGGCGGTGGCCGCCTGCGAGGCACTGCCATCGTGGAACCGGATATCGGCGATGCCGTGCTCGATACCCTGCATGCGCGCGGCGTGCGGGGCATCCGCCTGAACTGGTTGCGCCGCGACCCGATGCCCGATAGCGGCACGCCCGCCTACCGCCGCCTGTATGCCCGGCTGCGCGAACGCGCCATGCATGTCGAGGTCTATACCGAGAGTGAGCAGTTGGCCCAGGTCTTGCCCCCCATCCTGGAGAGCGGCGTCAAGCTGGTGCTGGACCACTTCGCCAGCCTGACCCAAGGCACGGCCTCACCCGCGCTGGAGCTGCTACGCCAGGCCCTGGCGCAGGGCCAGACCTGGATCAAGCTGTCTGCCCCCTATCGCCTGGCTGGCCAGGATCCGGTCGCTCTGAGCTCCCTGTTGCTGCGCGAAGCCGGCCCGCAGCGCCTGCTCTGGGGCACCGACTGGCCCTGGGTGTCGCACGAAGACCGCTTTCACTACGCGCTGTGCCTGCGCTGGCTGCACGAATGGGTGCCCGACGCCGCGCAACGCAACACCATTCTCAGCGACACCCCGCAGCAATTGTTCGGCTTTCAGGGCTGACCCCCTTCCGATATAAACCGAGGACCTGCGGCGTTTCGCCTGGGCCCCGATTCCCCCACAGGAGACTGCCATGCCCCGTTCCCCCTTTCTTGCCCGGACCGCCGCCCTCGTGCTGGGTGCCGGCCTGCTGGCCAGCGCCCAGGCCGCCGACCCCTTGCGTCTGATCGTGCCCACCACGGCCGGCGGCGGCACCGATGGTTTCTTCCGCATGCTGGGCAAGGATGCCGAGCCGCATCTGGGTGCCCCTGTCGTGGTGGTCAACGTCGGGGGGGCCGGCGGCAGCATCGGCGTGACGCAAATGGTGCGCGCCACCGACGGCAACACCGTGGCCGGCGTCTGGCTGGGCCCGGTGACCGTGGCGCCGCACACCATGCCGGTGATCTACACGCCGCAGGACTACATCCCGATCGCCCAGTTGACCAGCGCCCCTTATGTCATGTGCGTGCAGAACGACTTCCCCGCCGCCGACGGTAAACAACTGATGGATGTCCTGCGTGCCCAGCCCAACCACTACGCCTTCGGCACCGATGGCGCGGGCGGACCGGGCCAGCTGGCGACCCAGCGCATCTTCAACCGCCTGGGCATCAGCCAGCGCGACATTCCCTACAAGGGGGCAGGCGACACGCTGCTGGCCCTGTTGGGCGGCCATATCGATATCTACGTGGGTTCCATCCCCCCTGTACTGCCCTACGTGAAGAACGACAAGGTGAAATGCCTGCAACTGACCTCGGCTGACAAGGTCGCCGCGCTGCCGGCAGCCACCAGCCTGGATGAACTGGGCCTGGGCGAGGAGCAGACCTTGCTGTGGCGCGGCATCCTGGCGCCCAAGAACACCCCGCCCGAACGGGTCAAGGCGCTGGAGGCGGCCTTCACCGCCGCAGCCCAGGCGCCGGCCACGCGCCGCTTTGTCGAAGAGGCCGGGGAATCCGTCAGCATCGTGACCGGCGAGGCCTTGCGCCAACAGATCGAGCAGGAATATGCCGCCCTGGGCAAGGTCGCCCAGGGGCTGGACCTGTCCAAATAGGAAAGCGGCGCCGCGCCCTGCCGGGCGCGGCAACGTTGCAGGGGGGACACAAACCGCCCGGGCGCGCCCCGGCGGTGATTTCTTCCTGCGCCGCCAACTTACTCCAATTACAC